>CANQTJ010000057.1 GCA_947626705.1 uncultured Clostridia bacterium
CCTTCAAATAAATATACATATTTTACCAATTCTATTTACTTTTTAAAATTATTTTTTGCAAAAAACCGAAACTTAAACTTATATTAAATTTTTTAAAGATATTTTACAAATAATGTTTTCTTAAATTAATGCAGAAAATTGCTTGAAATATATGATGTGAATAAAAACACTAATGTGCATTAAAGAATTTCTTAAATTTTGTAATATACTGATAAATGTAATAAAAATATTATATTTTAAGCATTTTTCATTAATTTATTTAAAACCATTATCCTATAACTTTCATTTAAAAACTTATAGTAAAATTTGCTTTTTTTGACAAATCTATTTTTATATAGTAATATATTTTTTGTATATTAATATAAATTTTTATATAACAAAACAATGAAAGGAACAAAAATATGGGAACTTTACCAATAGTAGCTAGATACTTAATAACAGCAATAATCGGTATGATACCAATAATAGAATTAAGGGGAGCAATTCCGATAGGTGTTTTCACATTCCATTTAAACTACCTTGAATCATTTTTATGTAGTTTCATTGGAAATATAATACCAATATATTTTATAGTAAAATTCATAAAACCACTATTTAATTTTTTTGGCAGATGGAAACCTTTTAAAATTATTATTGATTTTGCAACTGATAAAGCTAATAAAAAAATTCAGGAAAGTACAAGACTACAAAATTTTGTTGCTTTAGGATTATTTTTATTTGTTGCAATTCCTATACCTGGTACGGGTGCTTGGGTTGGCTCATTAATTGCTAATTTTTTAGATGTACCACCTAAAAAAGCAATACCACCAATAATTGCTGGTGTATTCGTGGCTGGAATTATTATTTTAGTACTTACAGCTATCGCAAATGGAGGAATTCAATATTTAATGCAAAGAGCTTAAAAGAAATCGGAAATTTATAAATCTTTTCATACTAAAAGAAAGCAAGATGTATTTTACTTTCATCTCGCTTTCTTTTTTATATTTAAAGTATGTTAACTTAAAATTAAATAATTACAAAATTTTATATTTATTTACTATTGTTCTTCCCTATCTTTAATTTCATTTCTGCTATCAACAAAATCTGTTAAAATAGTTTTTATTACAACAGCAACTGGAACACCCAAAAACATTCCTAATATTCCAAAATATGCTCCACCAACAGTAATTGAAAATAATACAAGTAATGTACTAGTTTTTAATGAAGAACCTATAATCTTAGGATTTATAATATTAGCATCTATCTGTTGTAAAATTATTACAACAATTGCCATAGCTAATGCCTTTCCAAATCCTCCTGTAATCAAAGTTATCAATATACCTATACCAACAGCTACTATAGCTCCTACATAAGGTATTAAATTAAATAATCCTATCATAAATCCAATTAAAGGTGCATATCTAACTTTTAATATTAACATAGCACAGGTAGTTAAAATACCTACAATTACTGCATCTAATAGCTGACTAGTTATAAATGTAAAAAATACCTCATTTGATTTTGTAAAATATCTATCTATAGTTTCATAAGTATTCTTTTTAAATACAGCTCTTCCAAATCTCCTTAAAGAGTTTACTATAGAACTTCTCTGCAATAATATATATATTGAAACTACTATTGAAACAAATACATCAAATATTCCTGAGAAGATATTTATTATATTTTTAATATACTCCATAATTTTACCATTGCTAATATTTAGATACTGTTTTATGTCTATACTCGTTAATTCTGACATTTTTTCTTTGATAATATCACTCTTTAATAAAGAATCTTCTGGTAAATCAGTATATTTTTTAACTAAAATATCATAGTAACTTGGTATATTACTAACTAAATCTATAACACTATCTCTTAATATAGGATAAATACAATTAACAATAATTACAATTATTAATAAAAATATCATATACGTAGTAACAACGGACAATCCTCTAGCTTTTTTTGATATAAATTTTAATTTTGATTTTATATATATATCTTCAATCTTTTTACATGGCAAAAATAATATGTATGATATTAGTATACCTAATAAAAATGGCTTTAATATTGAAAAAAATGTACCAAACCACGCTTGTATACTTGAAAAATTATCTAACATTTTATAAACAATAACAACTACTATTGCAATTATTAACCATGATATTCTTTTTTTCCATTCTTGTTTTATTTCTCCCATAATTGCCTCCTTTTATTTTTATATTATAAATCAATTTCTAGCCCAACAGGACAGTGGTCACTTCCCATAATTTCAGGATATATTTGAGTTTCTTTTATTTTACTTCTTATATCTTTTGATACTATAAAATAATCAATTCTCCACCCTATATTTTTTTCTCTAGCATGTCCCATATAAGACCACCAACTATATGCATCTTCTTTATCTGGATATAAATATCTATATGTATCTATAAAACCAGCATTTAATAATTCTGTCATTTTATTTCTTTCTTCATCTGTAAATCCTGCATTTCCTCTATTTGTTTTTGGATTTTTTAAGTCTATTTCTTTATGTGCTACATTTAAATCTCCACACATAATAACAGGCTTATTTTCATTTAGTTTTAATAAATACTTTCTTATTTCATCTTCCCAAATTTGTCTATATTCTAATCTTTCTAATCCTCTTTTAGAATTTGGCGTATATATATCTACCATATAAAATTTTTCAAACTCCAAAGTTATTACTCTTCCTTCTTTGTCATGTTCTTCTATTCCTATTCCATAAATAACATTTTTAGGCTTTTGTTTTGTAAAAATTGCTGTTCCTGAATACCCTTTCTTTTCTGCACTATTCCAATAACTTGTATAACCATCGATTTTTAATTCTACTTGCTCTGGTTGGCATTTTGTTTCTTGTATACAAAATATATCTGCATCTATTTTATTAAAAAAGTCTAAAAATCCTTTTGTTAAACATGCTCTTATTCCATTAACATTCCATGATATTAGTTTCATCTTTCTTCCCTCTCTATAATACCATTTTACTATATTTTACCAAAAATAGCAACACCAAAACTTTTTATATAATTACTAAATTTTTATTTTAATAAAATATCACATAAAAAATTATAAAACATAACAAAAAACTCAAGGAATATATTATATATTCTTTGAGTTTTAAATTTTCTCAAAACTTTGACGTACAGTCTAAGCTTTCAACAATTTTTAAATACTAATACATTAATCATACTAATTAATAACACTAACTGGTAAATATCTCACTCCCCATGCTAAAGCTTCTGCATGTGAATTAACAAATATATCTATTTTATTACCATTTATAGCTCCACCTCTATCTTCAACAACATAAGTACGACCATTTATATTTAACTTAGTACCAAATGTAAATTTTGAAGATGCCGCAACTGTTCTACCAGCAGTTGCACGTGTACCCATAGCAGTAATACCATTTGATTTTCCACAACACTTTGAACAAGGACAATAAGCTGTTATTTTATATATCTGCCCATTTGCACTTGAAGTAGTAACTGTACTTGGTGTTGTTCTAGATGTAGTTCCTGCTCTTGATGTTATTTTTTTATTTACTTGTACTATCTTATTTACAGGCTCTTTAATTACTTTTTCAGATAATTGTATTTTTTCAATTTCCACTTCATTTTGGTATTTAACTTTATATGTCACTTCTTTTATCCCATTTTCTCCATTTTGTAATACCTTATTTTCAGTATCATCATTTGTTCCAGTTGAATTTTTTGTTATCGTTTCATAAGGTATCTCAACTTGTTCTACCACAATTTTTTCTGTTATTGGAGCATAATTATTTAATAATTCTTCTAATGTTGTTTCTGCACCTTGTTCAGAAACTTTTGCTATTTGAACTTCATTATATGATTTATCAACAATTTTTATTATAGTACCAGCTTTTACTTCTTCAGTTTCCTCTGGTATAGTCTTTTGATTTTCATTTAAAATTATATTATTTTCGTCAAGAATCTCATTAATTGTAGCTTTTGAAGTTAAAACTGTCATTTCATATCCATTTTGTAAAATAATTTTTATATCTTTTAAATTTGTATTAACTGCCATTACACCTATTCCTGAAATTAATATTAATATTATGCTAACACATAGAATTTTCATAATAGAAATTGAAGCTTTTTCTTGATTCTTCATAAAATACCTCCTTTGGCATCAAATACAATTATAATATATTTTACCAACTTTGTCAAATTTTAAATTTTATCGTCTAAAGTTTAGACAAGCTAACGTTTTTAATACTTGTCTATATATTATATTCAAAATATTTTATTTTAGAACTAATATTTTTTATATTTAACCTTTTTATTTAATTAAGATACTATATGTAAATTGTAACAGTCTATAATCATATTTTTAAAAAATTCTAAAAAATTATTGTTAAAAAAATTTATTTATGTTATTATCTTTTATATAATGTTTATAATAAATATAGGAGGTTATTTATATGGGATGGATTATATTAATAATAGTAGTAATATTAATAATTGCTATAATATCAATGTATAATAGCTTAATATCATCAAAAATTAAAATTGATAATGCTTGGAGTCAAATTGACGTACAATTACAAAGAAGATTTGATTTAATACCAAATTTTATTGAAACTGTAAAGGGATATGCAGAATATGAATCAGAAACTTTTGAAAAAATAACAAAATTAAGAACTGCATGGGCAAATGCTGGAACAGTTTCCGAAAAAGCTGAATTAGATAATCAACTTTCTAGTACTTTAAAAAATATAATGGCAGTTTCAGAAAATTATCCTGAATTAAAAGCTAATCAAAACTTTTCTGAATTATCTGAGGAATTAAGAAATACAGAAAACAAAATTTCTTTTTCTAGACAATTCTACAATGACACTGTAACTGCATATAATGAAAAATTGCAAATCTTTCCTTCTAATATTATTGCTAATATGTTTAATTTTAAACCACGCGAGTTCTTTAAGACAGATAGCGATGAAGTTAGAAAAAATGTAAAAGTAGATTTTGGAAAAGATGCATAAAAAATGAATAAATAAGAGGTAATTATGTTTCAAATAAGTAAAAAAAATAAAATTGAATCTGGACTAATAATATCAATCTTTATTGTTGTTATAACTTTAATTGTATACTATATCTGTAATAGTCTAGCTTTAGGAAACTTATCTATAATAATTGCATTAATATTTTCTATTGGTAGTAGTTGGGCATCTTACTATTATAGTGATAAAATTGTACTTGCATCATGTAGAGCTAGACGTGCAACAAAAGAGGAAGATTTAAAACTTGTTAATATTTTAGATGCATTAATATTAACTGCTGGTTTACCAAAAAAACCAGACTTATATGTTGTAGATGATAATCAACCAAATGCCTTTGCTACTGGTAGAAATCCACAACATGCTGTAATATGTGTAACAACTGGTCTTTTAGAAAAATTAGATTATTATGAATTAGAGGGAGTTATAGCTCACGAGATGAGTCATATTAAAAATTATGATATTCTTTTGAGTGCAGTTGTATCTGTTTTTGTGGGATTTATAGTAATGTTATCTGATATTTTTACAAGAACTATGTTTTGGGGTGGATTAAAAGATAATGATGATAACAATAATAATGGAGCTAATGGAATACTTATGTTATTAGGGTTAATTTTCCTAATATTATCGCCTATTTTTGGTACTTTAATGCAACTTGCACTTTCAAGGAAAAGAGAATTTTTAGCTGATAGTACTGCTGTTGAATTTACACGTAATCCAGATGGATTAATTTCTGCATTACAAAAATTAGAAAATGACGACAATGAACTACAAACAGCTAATTCAGCTACTGCTAATATGTATATAGTAAATCCATTTAGGAAAAATAGAAAAAAGAGAACTTCTAGTCTATGGTCTACTCATCCAAGTACTGAGGATAGAATAGAAGCTTTAAGAAATATAAGATAATACATTTCTTTAATGTTAATAAGTTACTTCGTAAATACGAAATAACTTATTTTTTTAATTACTAATTTTAAAAATCATTTTAGCATTTTTAGTAGTTATACTTGCTACTTCTTCTAAAGATATGCCTTTGCAATCTGCTATTTTTTTTGCAATATATTTCACATTAATAGGAGTATTTCTAGTTCCTCTAACAGGCTCTGGTGCTAAATATGGACTATCTGTTTCTATTAAAATTCTATCATTTGGTACTAAATTAATTATTTCATCTGCATGTTTCGAATTTTTAAAAGTTATTGGTCCAGCAAAAGAAATATAAAATCCTAACTTTAATGCTTCTTTTATAAGTTCTGGATTTTGAGGGCAACAATGAAAAACACCCGTATTTTTTACATTATTTTCTTTTAATATACTTATTGTATCCATAATAGCATCTCTTGTATGAATAACTATTGGTAAATTTAATTCATTTGCTAATTTTATTTGTTCAATAAATGCATTTTTTTGAAGTTGCTTATTATCTGTATTCCAATAATAATCTAATCCAATTTCACCAATGGCCACAACTTTTTTATTTTTTTGAGCTATTTCTTTTATTTCTAAAATCTGTTTCCACAATTGTTCTCCATTTTGTGGAATATCGTTTGGTGATATTCCAACTATTGCATAAATAAATTCATATTTATTTGCAATATCAATGGCTAACTTTGAACTTTCAGCACTATATCCAGCAGTTATAAAGTTTTTCACTCCATTTTTATAAATGTCATTTATAATTTCATATCTATCTTGCTCAAATTTTTCGTCATTTAAATGACTATGACTATCAAATAATTCCATAAAATCATCCTTTTTACTATATATTATTTATACAAAATTAATACATTAGCAATTGCATACAATTTACAATGCGAAATACTTATATCTATATCTTCAATATTTTCTGTGCATATATTTGAAAGTTTTAGTATAGGTTTTCCCTGATTGTCATTTTCAACCTCAAAATCTTTCCAACAAACAGAATATTTACTATCTAAATTTTGTGAAATGGCTTTAAATGCTGCTTCTTTAGCTGCAAATCTACCTGCATAATGTTGATATTTCTGCATTTTTTTTGACTCGCAATATTTTATTTCACTATCTGTAAAAACTCTTTTTAAAAATCTTTCTCCCATATTTTCTATATCTAATTTTATTCTTTCTACTTCAATAATATCTGTACCACATCTAATATTCATATTATTAAACACTTCCTTATAAAGCTTATATCAAATTTATATTGATAAATTTGTCTATATATAAACTGGAATAAGTATTTTTTTATCATCTATTATATAAATGATGCTAATATAATAAAATAGCTTATATTAACATCATTTTATACAAATTTATATTACAATTGATTATAATAGTTTATATTAACATCTAGACCATAATGCCATCTACCTATAAAATCAATTAATAAATATTCATCTAAATTATATATTGGTTCCTGCACTACTACACCTTTGCTATCAATACTTCCCCATTTTCCATCTTTCTTAACAGCACAATATCCATAATCATTTTGCTCAATAGCATCATCATATATATAATCAACTAAGACATTTCCTGTTTTATCTACATATCCATATTTTCCATTGTTTTTACTTAAAAATAATGTTTTATTTGGGAAAATATCTTTCTCAGATTTTTCTTCAAACTTAAAATTGTAATATTTATAGCTATCATCAATTCTCATCTTTAAATATCCTTTATTATCATTTAGCTCTACTAAAATTCCTGAAACTTTAGTTTCTAAGCTATTATTTAAAATATTTGAATTGAAATTACTATCTTCTGTAATATAAATATCTGCCTTTTCATTATATATAATAGAAGCATATTCAAATGGCAATTTTTCTGTTTTATTTATATCTATAATTCCATATTTATCAGATTTTTTAGCTATAAATGTGCCTACTTTTGTTTCCTTTAAATCGTCATATTCCGCATTTATTAATACTTCTCCATTTACATTCATAACTCCACATTTACTATCTTTTACAAATATTACTGCATTTTCTTGACTTGATAGTATCTGCTTTATAGAATCAAATCCCTGTGTTAATATATCAGCATCCTCTTTATTTACTAACTTTTGTTTTCCTTCAAGTGTTACAACATACAAGTCATTTCCATATACTTTTTGAATTGCTTCATATTTCTGCTCTAGTATTTTATTATTTGAATAATCTACAATTCCATACTTTCCATCTTCATTTTTAACTATAAAACCTGATTTATTATCTTGACCTAAAATATCTATATCTGCATATTGAGGTTCTATAACTAATTTTCCTTCATTATCTATAATTCCAAATTTTCCATCTTTCTTTACTTTAAAAGAATTTTCTATTTCAGAAATCGCCGTTATTTCATCATATTCAATTGACGTTTTCTGTTTTCCTTTTAAATCTATTAAACCATACTTTCCATCTTTTAAAACTTTTAAAACATCTTCTTCATACCATAAATTATTATTTTTATCTTTGTTACTTATAGCTTCTACTTTCTCATAATTATTAAAAATTTCTTCATTTTTTTCATTCAAAACCTTAGTTTTATATTGCCCATTTTCATAATTTATATCATAAGTACATATAAATACTCCTATTTTATTATTTGGTATTACTATCATTTCTGAATATGATGGATCTATCACATTATTTCCAGTTGCATCTATTACTCCCCATTTGTTGTCTTTATATACAGTAAAATATGTTTGGCTTGTTATTGTTCCTGTTGTTTCATCTTTGGTTAACAGTCTTTTTATTATGAATATAAACATTATTATTACTATTATAGCAATTATTACTGCAAATACTTTTTTCATATTTAGCTTTGGTTCTTTGTCATATCTTTTTCCTTTTCCCATAATTAATACCATTCCTTTCATAGGCACAAATATAGTTAAATAGATTTCAATTTTTTAACTTTAAGCCCATTTCTATTGCACATAATATATCATAAAAATATATACTTTTCAAGAGAATAAAATTTAAAATCAGGTAAATTTAATCATATTACAAAAGTGTTACAAAAAATACAAAATATATGATAAACTTATGTCAGGTGATAAAAATAAATATAAGAAAAAAATTCTAAAATATATTTTTTAAAAGCAAATCAAGGAAATTTTTATAAAGATGTATATGCAATGTTTTATGCAAAATATATGGATACAACAGACAGAGAATATAAATATAATATATATACAGCAATAGAAAAAATAAATGTATTAAAAGAAGTATAGCTTTTTACATATAAGAAAACATTGGCAAGTAGAGAGCTTTCATTGGTTATTAGATATAAACTATAATGAAGATAAAATTTGTTTATAGTTTCTTTTATTTTTTTATTTTGACACATATATTGTAGCAACCACTACATTGACATGCAAAGCAAAATGTAGTGGTTTTTACATTAAATTAATTATATAAATACAAGTTTAAGTTTAATTGAAGTCCTGCATTTATATAGGCACTCTTAGGTGCTACTATTGTCAATATTCCAGTTTCTTTATTATATGATTTAGTTATCCAGGCAGTATTTATTGAAGATGTAGCAGTACCACTTCTAGCTGGAGAATAACCAATTATTTCAATTAAAAAATCTTCTTCATTAATATCTTTGTAATTCTCAAAAGTAGATAAATCTTCTGTATGAGTTGCTCCCAATGATACATCCATAGTAAAATTACTTTTAATCAGTGTTAAAGTTTTATTATTTTCATTTCTTGTCCCATCTATATATTCTCTAACTTTATTTTCATAATCCCCCAAAATTGCATTTTCTTTTTGTTCGGCATTTTCATATTGTTCTTTTGCTAATTTTACTTTATCAAATAATCCATTCCCTGTTAATTGTCCTATTGTTACTCCGGCTAATATTAACAAAATTATTATGTATAGGAAATTACTGATGGTTAGTCCAATAAAAAATTCCACCTTTATCTCTATCTAATTATGACTAACCAT
>CANQTJ010000058.1 GCA_947626705.1 uncultured Clostridia bacterium
ATCAGTATCTTCTTGTGACAATCTAATATATTGAGCAACAGACCAAATTTTCTCTTTTTTTGTTTCTAAATCTTTTAATAAATATTTTGATTTTCTACCAGCCATTATTATCCTTCTTTCAAGCTTAATTTTATGTTATAATTTACTTTATAATGATTATCATTAATATCAAATTTTTTGCTTTAAAATATTTATTAAACATTCTTCTAAACTTTTCTTTCTTTTTGAATATGACATTTGCACAGTTATATCATTTATTTTCAATTCGTATAAATTATCATTAACTTTCTTTATATTTTCCAATACTCTTGTCCTTTCAATATTTTATAATCTTATTTAATTTTATTTTAATTAAAAATTTTTATTACAAAAATTTTATGCGTAGATAAGCACAAAAAAAGACCATAAATTAGCTTTCACTAACTTATAGCCTTTTATTTTATTATTTTTTAATTTTAATAATATCTTCTTGCTTTATTAGAAGACCTTCTAATAATATAAAAAATTATTAATCCTATAATAAGTACAGATATAAATGATATTCCTATTATATTTGCCTTTCCTGTTTTTGGAATAACTCCATTAGCAACACTTTTATCTACAGTAGTCTTTTTGTTATTTGATGATTGATTATTTTGTGTAGAACTACCATTTGATGAATTATTTGTTGATTGGTTACCTGTTGATGGGTTACTATTTGATGGATTACTTGTTGATGGGTTACTTGTTGATGGATTGTTTGTTGATGGATTGCTTGTTGATGGATTGCTTGTTGATGGATTACTTGTTGATGGTTCACTTGTTGATGGATTGCTTGTTGATTCATCTCCTATTGTTATATTTTTAGCAAAATTATCAGCTTTAATTAAAGTTGAATCAGAAGCTGAAATATCCTTTAATTCTATCGTAACATTTGATTTGCTATTTTCTTTTACTTTAAATGTTATTTTTGTAATATTTTCATCGTTTTTAGCAAGTCCTCCTTTAGTAAGAACCATTAAACCATTTTGTGCATTATATGAAACTCCTTCAATTGGAGAATCCCAACCATTTTGTCCTTCCATTTCTACTATTTCTAAACTATCTTTATCATACTCTAATGTCAATCCTACTGAAATTATACCTGTTGTAGATTGTATGTTAGATAGTTTTATATATGCTATTATTTCATCACCTTTTGTATAGTGTGATTTATCAGTTTCTATACTTATTTTACAACTAGATGCTGCATATATGTTTTGACAACAACTTACTATTGCTATTATTATTAATGCTATTATTTTTTATTTTACTATTTTTTTCATTTTTATCTTTTTTATATTTAAATCCTATTAATATTAATTTTATTTGAGCTAAATCATTTATTGTTATTTCAGTATCACTATCCATATTAGCTGATTTTAATTTATTTCCTGTTAAATTTTCAATTTGAATAATATGTAATTTCATCTTTGCTAAGTCATTTATAGTAATTTGTCCATCACAGTCTAAATCTCCATTTACTATTAAAGTATATTGTTTTCCATCTGCTAATTTAACAATTGTTTCTGTTGTAATAATGCTATTATTATCTAGTTTTTTACCATCTTTATCTATTAACTCAAATTGTTGACCACATTCAATATTTTCTTTAAATTCACTTACTGTTATATTTGCTGTAATGCCTGATATACACTCTGATTCTACTTTATATTTATCTGATTTTACATCAGATGTATCTGGTTTGTCAGTATCATCTGGATTTGATGGATCTGGTAAGTTTGGATCACCTGGATTTGGATGGTCTGTTGAAGATTTTATCCAATTAACTTTTGCTGTTGCTTTACCAGTATTACCAGCAGAATCTTTAAATTCAAATGTAAATTCTCCATTTTTTGTAAATGTATATGTATCATTTACATTATTTAAAATTGTTACGTCCTCACTAGGAACAAGTTTTGCAACAACTTCTTCATTAGTTTCTGATTCAGTACTATATTTAATAGTAGCTGTTGGTGCAACTCTGTCTATCCAATCAACTCTTGCTTCAGCTGTTCCTTTTTTAGTATGAGTTGCTTTATCTGTAAATTCAAATGTAAATGTTCCATTTTCTTTAAATTCGTAAGTATCACTTCCACCATTATTAGTAATTTCAATTTCTGTACTTGGATTTATAAGTCTTGCTTCAACATTTTTATTTGTTGCAGTACTTGGACTAAAAGCAACACCTGCTGTTATATGAGGATTTTTCTCTAAGTCTTGATATATATTAAACATTCTAGCTGTAAACCAATTTCCATTTGTTTGGTCTGCTACAATTTTAATATATTGTACTTCTTTTGAATCTTTTACTTCAAAAGATTTTATATTATTTAATCCAAAATCTTCAGCATTATAATCGCCCTTATATGTTAATCCTTCTTGTTTAGCTAATTCTTCCCATTCTTTTCCGTCCATACTTCCATATATTGTACCATTAACTATTTTTCCATTTCCTCCACCAGCAGGTACAAATTCAACTGCTGATAAATATATTGGTGTATCAACTTTTATTACCATATATCTTTCTGTATCTTGACCATTCCAGTTTGAATGATATCTTGTATTATAGTTACCATCAATTGCATTTGATGCTGAACCTTGATGATTTGGTTCTTCTGTTGAAACACTTTCAATAGATAAGTGTGAAACTGGTACATATTTTCTCTTTTCTGGTTGATTATCTTCTTTAAATGTATATGTAACTGGCTCACTTGCAAGCATTGTTCCTGAAGCTGGTTGTCTTATTTGTATAGTTTTGTTTCCTGTTAAATCTGGAGAAGCAGTAAGATATGATGTCCATTTATCACTATCACTATATCTCCATTCAGTATCTAGTTCAACTCCAACAATACGATTTTCTAAATCATTTGCATAAAAATTACTTGGATTTTCTTGCTTTGTTATATCTATTTTATATATATTTTCATCTTCATAAGGTGTTCCAACAATATGAACATATATATCATTTTCATCTGTAATGTTTTGTATTTGTTCAGTTTTTAAAGTTAATTTATGCTCTTGGTCAGCTGAAAATTTAACTTCTGTCCAATCTTTTTCATTTTTTGATTTTCCGTTTAAAGTATAATCCCAACGAATTCCTGCATTATCATAACGACTTGATAATACTATTTTTCCTGCATCTTCTCCATCAAATGAAAATGTTGCAAGTTCTTTATCCATTTCTCCAAGTAAGTAAGATGCTACTGTTCTTGTAATACTTGGTTGATATACTAATTTACTATCTTTATCTAAATTACTTCCTTCTGTTAATATTCTAGTTTGCAATATAGTAAACTTAAATGTATATTCTGTACTTGTTAAATGTTTTTTAACTACATTTGTTAAATTATACATTGGTAATGGGAAACATTTTAAATTTTCTCCAATTTGAACTGCCAATTCATAATAATCTTTTTCTGTTTTTGTTTTATCTTGTTCGTATAAGTTTATTAATCCATACCATGCATCAATATTATATGATTGAACTTCTAATGCTTTTCTATATAATTCTTCTTGTTTTTTTGCATTATCTTTATATGTATCTGCTATCATTATAAGCTTTTCAGCTTGTTCATATTTATCATAATGGTTTAATGCTTCTTGAGCTAAAACAATATATGTAGCAGCCCAACCTTCTACGTAATCATCACTACCCCAACCTAAAGGCATTCTTACGCTCAATTTTTCAGTTTTTCCTGATTGTGCCCAACCACTTACATCATTATCTATTGTCCAATAACCATTTCCGTCTTTATCTTTTCTATAATAAATAAGTGCAGCATGACCTGGTTGACTAATAACAGATGATGGAGTACCATGTACACCTCTTATGTTAGAACCAATTTTAGATATACCTCCACAAACAGCTCCACCTTCTATGTTCATCCATAATTTATATACGCCTTCTCTATATGTTATTCCATATTTTGAAAATGGATATTTATATTTTGCATCCCATTCGTTCTTTTTTGCTGGGTCATGAAATTCTGCTCTAGCATAATCTGGCCATATATATTTCATATAATGATGTGGTTGTAAATATTCTTCTTCTTTTCCCGGATTTTTATCTATATATTCTTGTGTATATTCATTTAACCAAACAATTTCTTCATCATCTATAATATTATTTAATACATAACGCATTTCTTCTACTTTCAAATCTTCAAACCATGGTGTATGGTCTTGATTATTAGATACCTTAAATTTACCTTCTTTATGTAATTGTTTAAATATTTCATAACGTTTAACTGCATCAGATTGATTTTCTGGACTTGTTGTATCCATCCATAAAGCAACTTGTGCAGAATGTGTTAAAGAAAGAGTAATCATCATCTTTTTGTATAATTCACCATAAACTGTACCATGTTCTGTTAAATCTTTAATATCCAAATCATCTTTATGTGTAGTATATAATCTTGTTAAAACTTGTAAAGATGATATATAATTACCATCTGGCTCTCCACCTAAAATATAAAGACGTAAGTTTTCTACATCACTCATTAACCATTTAACTGTTTCTTTATATGACTCATCAACTGCAACAAAAGCTTGTAATATATCATAATCTGCATTTTTTACAAATTCTCTTTGTAATAAAGCTAATTCATAATCTCCTTTTATATCTTTTCCATCATTTTCTTTTATAATTTTATCATATTCACTTAATGGTTTTATAAAATCAACTGTACTATTTTTGTCTTCTACATATCCCTCTTTTATTAATTTTGCATCTGCATAAATTGCCTCATCATACCATTCAGCCCACCAGTTTGGACTATTTTTATCAGCAACTAATTTTAAATATTTTGCATTTTTAATATCTACTTTTACAGGCTTTGCATCAGACCAACCATACATTGTTTCTGATACAAATTTTTCTTCCCAATCTGTACCATTTTTAGAAGTATAAATTGTAAATTTTACACCTGTATTAAAATAATTACTTTGTTCACTTATATCAACACCTATATAAGAAGTAAAATAATCATAATTATAATCACTTAAATTATATACAATTTGAGATGATGCCCATGCACATATTCCTTTTATAAATATTTGTGATTCTCCATTAACTTTTAGATTTAAATATTTATCGCTATCATTTTTATCTAATTTGATTGTATGTCCAGCTGACACTGTCGACTGTTCACTTATGTATGAAATATCAGATAAATAACATTTCCCTCCGTTAGAATTTTTTGTTTCATCTACTGCCATAACCATTGAATTAAATCCTTTTACTTGTAGTGCAAAAAATGCTACTAATATTATGGCAAAACTAATAATGACTTTAAGTAATAAGTTTCTTTTAACTACATTAATTTTCACATTTCTTTTCATTATAAATCCTCCATCCCTTTTTATTTTTTATAATTTAGACCTTTAAACAAAATAAAAGTAGACATTAAATTTAACCTTTATATTATTCTCATTTTTGAGCTATACAATATAATTTTCTTATATTAATGTCGACTTATACACTACACTATAATTATATCATAATATATATGTTATGTAAAGCCTTTTTCTTCATATTTTTTCAATTTTTACCACTAAATTTGTTACTATTTATCCTTAAAATTAACCACTCACCTCCTTGGTGTCCCCCCTCTCCAGTTGGATTATATAGAGTAATAAGAAGTACTACTTGAGGATTCTCTATAGGTGCAACACCTAAAAATGAAGTTACATATTTATTAGTATTAACACCATCTTCTGAAGTACCTGTTTTTCCTCCAATTCTATATCCAGCAACTTTTGCATTTTTTCCGTGTACCTTCTGATACAACAGATTCCATCATACTTAAAACTTTTTCTGAAGTTTCTTTTGATATAGACTGATATTTTATTTTTGTTTCAATATCCTGTTTTTCACCTGTCTGACCATCAATAATTGATTTTACAACTCTTGGCTGTATAACATTTCCTCCATTTGCTATTGAAGAAACAGCTGTTACAAGTTGAATAGGAGTAATCTCAAATCTCTGTCCAAAGCTTATTGTAGCAAGTTCTACGGGTCCAGCTTTATTCTCTGCTAAAAATATACTTCCTGCTTCTCCTGGTAAATCAATTCCTGTCTTTTCTAATAATCCAAATTTTTTTAAATAACTATAATATGTATTTACTCCCATTTTTTGTCCTAATCCAATAAAAACTGGATTACAAGAATTCATTAACGCCTGTCTTAAACTCTCTGCTCCATGTGGTCTATAATATCTCCAACATTTTATTCTAACACCTGCAACCTCAATTGCACCTGTACAAGCAAATTGCCCTGATTTATCTATATCTGTTACTATTCCTTCCTCCAATGCTGCTGATGAAGTAATCGTTTTAAAAGTTGAACCTGGTTCATAAGTATCTGTAATAGCCCTATTTCTCCAAACAGCCTGAAGACTTTTAGTCTTTTCGGCTTGTTCCTGAGTATCCCATATACTTTTTAATTCTTCTGTATAAGCTGAGTATGGCTCATTTAAATTATAATCAGGATATGTTGCCATTGCTAATATATCTCCATTTTGTGGATTCATAGCTATAATATTTCCTCCATCTGTGCAAACATTATCTATACAAGCCTCTTCTAAGTACTTTTCTACTATAGACTGTATATTCATATCTATTGTAAGAACTATATCTTTACCATCTTTTGCTGATACATAGGTTTCTCCTTCATCACCAATTTCTCCTCCCTTTGCATCAGAATGCCTTTTTATAGCACCTTTTTCTCCAGAAAGAACTTTATCATATTTAGCTTCAATTCCATCTAATCCTTGATTATCACTACCGCAAAACCCTATTATTTGAGAAGCAAAATTATTATTTGGATAATATCTTTTAGTATCTTCATCTATATTTATTCCAGTCGTTATATTGTTTTCTTCAATCCATTTTCTAAGTTCATCTGTCTTATCTTTGTCTACCTTTTTCGCAATCGTTTCAATAGAACTCCTCTTTGAAACTTTTTTTAAAGTTTTTTCATAATCCAACTCAAAAATCTCTGACAATTTTTTAGCAACTTTTTCTTTATCTTCTTTGTCTATATTCCCTGGATTTACAGTTACAGTTTCAACTGTACTACTTTGTGCCAATACTTCGCCTGTTGATGCATAAATTGTCCCTCTTTTAGGATTTATTACTCTATCTAAAGTTTGTTGTTCATACGCTAAATTCGCTAACCTTTTTCCATCAATTAACTGTATATATCCTAATCTACCTATTAGTAAAGATATTATTAAAAATACAACAAATAACATAGTTCTCATTCTTTTTTTTGTTGATAAATTTATTTTTACCATAAAAACACCTCTAATAATATTTATTAAAAGTGTTGCATTTTATTCTTGTAATTAAATCAAGAATTTAGAATATTAAAATACTTAAAATTTTAAAAAAATAAGAAGTTTATCTAAAAATTGTTGAAACCAATTTTTTTCTTGTTCTATAACTATTTTCTCACTAGCTGACTCCACATAATCTTTTTTAGGTAAAGTAACATATACAATTTGTTTGCTAGTTAGTTTTTGCATTCCTAATTCTTCTTTTGCTACTTTTTCAATATTATATATATTTAAGCTATTCTCTATACTAACCTTTAGTTGTTCATTATCTTTTTGAAGTGTTGATAATTCTTTTTTTTGCTCTTGAATTTGATTGAATTTTTTATCTATTTGAGAATTTCTACAACTTATGGTCAACAATAACAAAAATACCCCTGCAACCGTAATAGTTAATTTAAAATGTTTTCTTTTTTGCTCTTTAGATACCTTAATATGCTGTCTTGGTACATCTTTTACAACTTGCATTTTTTTCTTCTGAGGAACTTGTTTTTTTCCTCTATAATCTGGTTCTAATTTTCTAGGACTCGTTCCATATTGATATTTTGCTTGTGCCATAAGTTTTCACCTCTCTTTCTTTTTATATCTTTTCAAAAATTCTAAGCTTTGCACTTTTACTTCTTGAATTTTCTTCTTGTTCTATACTACTTGCAATTATTGGCTTTTTAGTAATTATTTTTCCTAACGTTTTAGCCCCACATACACAATAAGGCAAATCAGAAGGGCATACACACTTTCCTTTTGCATCTATCATAGCATTTTTTACAGCCCTATCTTCTAAAGAATGAAATGTTATTACACATAATCTTCCTTTAGATTTTAGGCATTCAATGCAATCCTTAATAGTATTATATAGTGGTGATATTTCATTATTTACCTCTATTCTAATTGCTTGGAAAGTTCTTTTTGCTGGATGTCCATCTTTTTGTTTTGATTTTGGAATTGAATTTTCTATTATTTCAACTAATTGCTTAGTTGTTGTTATTTTTTTATTTTTTCTATATTGACAAATATTTTTTGCAATTTGTCTAGAAAATTTTTCTTCTCCATATTTATATATAATATTTCCTAAATCTTCTTCTGTATAATTATTTACTATCTCTTGGGCAGTCAAACTTTGAGTTTTATCCATTCTCATATCAAGTTGATTTTCTCCTAAATAACTAAATCCTCTATTTTTTTCATCTAATTGATATGAAGAAACTCCTAAATCTAATAAAATTCCATCAACATTTTTTATTCCAATATCATCTAAAATATTTTTTATATTATCATGATTATCTTTTATAAATTTTACATTTTTGAATTCTTTTAAATTTTGTTTTGCCGCTTCTAAAGCATCTTCATCTCTATCTATTCCAATCAATAAGCCATTTTCTGATAAGTTTTTTAATATTTCTTTGCTATGACCTGCTCCACCTAAAGTTCCATCTATATAAATTCCATCTTTTTTTATATTCAATCCTCTTATACATTCTTCTAGCATTACAGGCTTATGTTTAAATTCCAAATTTTCACCTCATTACAGAAAACAGCTGGTAAAATGTACCAGCTGTTTTTATTTTATATGTTTTTATCTTTTGGTAATTTTATTTCTTTAGTAATTAAATTTAATTCTGCTTTTGTCTACTCTTCTTCTGTAACTTTTATCTTTTGTATATTATACAATCTCTTTTGTAATTTGGTATTTAACTTATACCTTTAACTTATGTATATATATCTTTTGTCTTCTTATCTTTAGCATTTATAAATTTATCATTAGCCATATTATCTTCAGTAATATTTTCTATTGTATTTATATATTCTTGTGTACATTTTACATTTGTATTATTATCTTTAGCACTGTTATCTTTAGCAATTTATATAAGCTTTTGCAAGTTATATACCAAGCATAGTCATATTTTCAGCGATTTCATCAACTGAAATATTTTCATCACATTTTTGCCAATTAGCTTTATCCCATATTTCTAATCTAGTACCTACTCCAATAATTACAGCTTCTTTTTCTAAACCAGCTGAAACTCTTAAATTATTAGGTATTAAAAATCTTCCTTGTTTATCTATTTCACATTCAGTCGCTCCTGAAAGAAAAAATCTAACAAAGTTTCTTGCATTTTTATCTGATAGTGGTAGTGATTTTAATTTTGTTTCAAAGTTTAACCATTCTTCTTGTGAAAAAGCAAATAAACATCCGTCTAAACCTTTTGTTATAACGAATTTTTCTCCGATATCTTGTCTTAATTTTGCTGGCATTATTAATCTGCCTTTAGCATCTAGAGAATGCTCGTATTCCCCCATTAACAATGGTCTTCACTCCCTTCCACTTTTTCACCACTTTGTACCACTTCTCTCCACTTCACTTAGATTGTAATATATTTCTTTTTAATTTGCAATACTTTTTTAAAATTTTTTTTAAATTTTTTTAAATTTTTTGTTACTATTCACAGCCGATTTTAAATAAAAGCTTGTAATATTGCTGTAATCAAAACTTAATATAAATTTT
>CANQTJ010000059.1 GCA_947626705.1 uncultured Clostridia bacterium
ACCATATTAGCTATAATATTATAGTTATAGCTTATATCTGTTTCTTTACTTCCATTAAAATTATAATTAAATTCTAATGCAAACTTATCTATAGATTTTGATGCATAATACAAGCCCTTTGGAAGAGTATTACTTGTATAAAATTCATTTGGATTTAATAATGCTTGATAATTATCGCTTTTTTTGGCCTCATAACTATATATTTTTTCATTTTTTTGTTCATATTCTAAACCCATTTTTAAAAATATAATTCCTAATATTATAAAAACTACTATTCCTAAAATGAAAATATAATTTTTATTTTTTTCACGATATTTTCTATATCTCCTTTTTCGCCTTATCATGTTGCTCCTCCTCTTTATTAAATTTTTATTTATTCTTTATGAAAATAGTTATATAACCAAACTGATGGAAGTCCCATATATTTTATATGAAAAACATATACACCTTTTATTTGTGCTATTTGTACTAAATCCATATCTGGTGTATTGTTACTATCTCCTTTAGTTTGATATAAAACGCTACCATCTATTTTTAATATGTTTATAACTCTATGTGCTATATTTTTGTCGTCTTTGGTATATACAATTATTGAATTTTTGGGAATATTATTTAATTCGTTGTTAGTTACTTTCTTAAAAATAACTACATCTCCACGTTCATACATTGGATTCATACTGTTTGATAATATGCATATTGGTTCATATTTGAATATTCCTAGCATAAATAAAACTAACATATTTGCCAATACAAATGTAACTACATAATAAAGCTTTCCTAAAAAATTTTCTTTTTTCTTTCTTGTATCATTTTTTTCTTTTAAAAATTTATATTTAAACAATAAATACATAAAAACTGGCAATAATATATTAGTTGAGCCTGTTACATACCAATCAACATTCGGAACAATTGGCACCAATAACATAAGTAATTTTCCTAATACTCTGTAATTAAGTACAAATAAATACATATTTTTTAATACAAAGTACGTATACATAATGTTGCAAATTATTGTTGAAACAATAGTTGAACATATATATCTAAATAATTCTTCTTTATTTGAATATAAATCCAATAGTATATGATAGTTAATTTGTAGAAGTATTATCAAAATTGTAATTATCACAATTAATAATTTATTATTCTTATCTTTTGTAACTATTGCTATTCTTAAAGTTTCAATTCCAATAATTGGAACTATTTGAATTATAATATTCTTTAATATATATATTATTTTATGGCTATATGGTGTTTTTGAAAATCCATATTTATATCCTAAGATTATATATATTCCAATAGTTATAAATACAATAATTATAAAATATAATAATTGTATTTTATTTACACTAAATCTAATTTTTACATTTCTTATCAAATATAAAAAAACTATTCCCCAAAATATAGGGTTAATTATATTAGTATAAAATATAGCATCTTTTGTTATAAAATATATTGTTATAAGTAAATACAAAAAAATTGTAATTAAACCTTTATTTTTAATATATTTCATATTGTTCACCTTTTTTAATTTATTCTATTTCTGCCGCCAAAACTATATCTGGAATAAAGTTCTTATCCTCTGTAATGACCATAATATAAATTGGTGTTGTTGTATTTTTTGATATTTGCATCCAAAATGGTAATTCAAAAGTAGTATTAGTTTTGTTTATACACGTAATTTCACTTGGAGATACCTCTAACATTTTATTATCTTTTCCTAAATAAACATTTGCTCTGACTTTTATAAAATCATATTCTGTGTCATTATTTATATCTATAATATATTGTCTTTCATTTTCAATTTCTGTTTTATATGATGTATCTAAAGTTATAGAAAAATTTGTTACTTGTATTTCAGATTTCTTTAACGATAATAATGCTCCTCCATTTGTTATAATTTCTCCTTCTCTATTTGGTTCTGTTATAGTTCCTGATACTTTAATATAATTTTGAATAAAATATTTTGCATATTCCTCTATTGTCATTGTATCTTTTACATCTTCACTTACTGTAAATATAATAGTTACTGTAACAGCTCCTCCATGTTCAATCTTATTGTCCCAATTAGTATTTTTTATAACTCTATATCCGTCTTCTTTTTCTCCATATTCAAAGGATAGTGTTATATTTTTATCGTCATATATCTTTATCTCCCAATTTTGACAAGTATGTTCAGAATTGTTATGAACAATAATGTCATAAAAAAAAATATTTCCCATTTGTTCAGTGTTTACAAACTCTACATCTGGTTCCCATAATTCTTCTTTTCCAGAACTACTTATTATAGAAGATGTACCTGTTATGTTTAAAACTGTATTTAAGATTGAGTAACCATTAGACATACACACAAATATTACTAAAATACTAAAACAAATTATTATTGTACTTTTTTTCTTTAAAAATCTTCTTATTAATCTTTTTCTCATATTGCCCCCTTTTTAATTGATTTTCCCCCTATAAAAAGAGGAAAATCAATTAATTATTAAGTGCTAATTTAGTCATCTTGAACATACTCTATAACTCCTATAATTTTCTTTGTTTTTATAGAAGGTACTTCTGTAGTTTCTTTGTTATATATAACTTGTACTTTACATGTGGTTTCTGTTCCTGCTTTTAATGATAGAGCAGGATTTGTTATTTGATAGCTAATTGCTGGAGAACCATTTACATCATCTGGTGTAAACTCTGCACTGCTTAAAACGGCATCAATTGTTCCAGCATTTTTTATTGTTATTATATATGTGATTGTATCTCCTGGTTTTTGCAATTTTGCATTAAAAATTGCTTTGGTGTTAGAATACTTTGGTGTTCCAGCATCACAACCTGAACTAATATTTTCAGCACTGATTCCAGTAATTTTTATATTCCACTCTCCTACAATTTTACTCTGTCCGTTTATATTTAATTGAGTAGCAAACGCAGAATATGCTATAGCCATAGCAATAATTACTATTAAAATTATTATTATTATATTTATAGTGTTTTTCATAGTTGGTCTCCTCTCTAGCTTTTTAGCATATTGGGTGCTATTATATTATATGTAACTTTTTATTTATGTTGACTGTTTCTGTGATTAGAAGTAGATGGCAGTATATACTTCTATATAATGTTAAAAAGCCATAAATTTTCATATTGAAAATTTATGACTTTTTGTATAAACTTTTATATTTATATTTTTTCAATAAAATATTCATATATTCTAATTCATTTTTATATTATTTATAATTTTAAATATTATATTTATAACTGTTACACCTAAAATTGCTCCAGCTGTATCAATCATTACATCTAACCATTCACTTGTCCTACCACTAACAAACATCTGATGAAATTCATCTTCGTAAGCATAAAAAAATGATAATATTATTGGCAATAAAGATATTATTCCATTATTAATTTTGTCATTTTTAAACAACAAAAGATTAATATACTTAAAACTAGATAAACACTTACATGCATACATTTTCTTAATGGTTTATTCAAGTTTTCAATAAAATTATTCATTCTTTGATTGCTAGGATGTTTATCAGTAATTCCTATTTTGTTAGTTATTTTTAAAGTTTTTTCTGTAACTATATCAATAGTACCTTTACTTTTACCATTTGATTCATTACTTGTCATAGCAGAAAAAGTAAAAATAACTGCACACCAAATAACCATTAGCAAAATTATAAATATTAATTTTTTATTCATATTTACCTCTCTTTAATTTGCTTTTGTTTTTTATAATTTGTGGAACAAATCTATCATATAATGATTTATATTCTTTTGTATTCCTTAATAAAATAAAAAAAAGTAAAATAATTAAAATACCATTAAGAACACCCTTTAATATAAAATTAAAAATCGATATTTTGGTTATTAATTTTGATATAAGGAATATTGGTATTGCACTTATTAACAATACAAAAATATAATACAAATGTTTTCTAAAAAATGCTGTTGACGGTAATTTAAATATTTTTTTATACAACATATATGGTTGATGCCACGAAGTTACTAATACTCTTGATAATGCTGTGGCTAATAATATTCCGAATATTCCCATTACTTTACCTAAAATTAATGAAAGTATTATATTCATAATAGCTAGTATAATTGTAGAGTTTTTTGCATCATTAAATAGTCCTGTTGTATCTCTAAATATCCAAACTGGATTTTGCATAGTGTAAATATAAAAGTTTAAAATTATAATTATAACTACTTTAAATTCCAGAACAAAATCTGCACCTATCCATAATACGATAAAATCATTTACAATTCCTACAAGTTCTAACGCACAAAATCCAGTTAAAATAAAGCATATAAAATTTGTTTGTAAAAAAACTTCATTTTGTTTTACTGTATCATTTTCTTGCATTAAATTTCCAACACTTGCAGATATAGAATTCAATGCTATAGAGATAATATTTGTTATTGCTGATACTATCATATAATAATTTGAATAATAACCTACCATTAAAGTATTTACTAATATAGATATAAAAATATTATCTGTATTATTAAGCACTAACCCACTAACCTTATATACAAATATTGACCCAACATTTTTATAAATGATTTGCTTCTCTTTTTTCTCAAGTTTATTTTTCTTTTTTATATATGGATACATTGTATTAGCAACAATCGAGCATACTATATTATTTAACAATGTACAAGCTATTTGTATAATCAAATAAGCAATATAGTTATGTGTAATATATAATACAATTGTTTGTGCAATAAATTGTAAAAACATTGTAATAAATAGAATAAGTTTTGTTACATATAATTTTTCATTTACATTTATAATTGAAGCCTTATATGCAAACATATATGAAGCTATTGTATTAAATAAAAATAACAAGTAATATAATACCAAATGTTCTATAGGTTTTTCTAAATTAATTATTACATTCAAAAAAGGTATTAAACCTATTCCAATAACCATTACAATAATAATTACTATATTATATATGTTCTTATAAAAATTTAATAATGCGGTTATTTTTTCTGTATTTTTTTCTTTTATTGGTTTATACATACTATATATTATAGCATTTCCGAACCCTAATTCTGTAAATGATAATAATGTTAATATGTTAGTAAATAATCCATTGATTCCTAAAATCTCTGCTCCTAATATTTTAATAAATATTGTTCTAGACAAAAAATTAATTAAAAGTATTCCTATTTGTGTTGAAAAGCTAAATATTAGATTTTTTATACTTTTACTTGTCCTAGACATTTTTAGCTAATCCCTCCTAATAATATATATTTATTAGATACATTGAATGTATATTGTTTATTAAAATTCTTGTTTATTTGCTTTACATGCCTTTCTAATTTTTTTCTTTCTTCATCTGTATTTTTTTTATAAATATTTTCTATTAAATATGTTTTTGGTAAATCATTATCATCAATAATCGTTTTAACTAATGAATAATTTATTCCTTTTATAGTTTTATTCTTACTATTAAAAGTTAAATCTAATAATACTGAATAATTTGGAATGTCATCTCTTTGGTTATGATTAGAAAAAGGAGTCGCATAAAAATTTCCTAAAGAATAAAATATATTATTCTTTTTATGTTTTAAAACAACATGTGGATGATTTCCTATAATAAAATCCACTCCACACTTTATAAGATAATTAGAAAGATTTTTTGTATAATGTTCTACCTTTCTATTATATTGCCCTCCACTGTGCATACAAAAAATTACAATATCTGCTTGTTTTTTTGCTATTTCTATATCTTTTCTAACTTGTATTAAAAATTTTTTATCACGCATATAAAAATATATATGTACATTTTCAAAAAATTTATCTTTAATTTTTTTGAAAATATTGTATTGTGATTCTTGTTTTTTGAACAAATTAACCATATATTCTTTTTCTAAATCTAAATAATTATTATTTAAAAAAGCATTAGTTCCATAGGTATAAGAAATAAAAGCAAACTTCATACCTTTTATTTCTTTTATAAAAATACTATTTCTTTCTTCTCTTGATTTATATGTACCTATATGATCCATCCCTATATTATCTAATAATTCAATATTTTCTTTTAATCCTTTTTCCCCACAATCCAAACAATGATTGTTTGCAGTTGATACCATAGTTATTCCACTATCTTTTAATTCTTTTGCAAAATCGAGTGGCGCACCAAATGAATATTTTGTTTTATTTATACTATTAATATCTTTAATAATAGGAGTTTCAAGGTTACCCACTACATAATCAGATTCCTTAAATCTTTTTTTTAAATCATCATCTATAAAATTTTTAAAATTGTTTTTTTTCATAACTTCTAAATTATCACACATTATATCTCCAGTAAATGTCAACTTAATTTCATCATTCATTTTATACTACATACCTTTTCTTGTTATTATTCTTATAAATTTTTTTATTCTCTTTAACATTGCATTATATATTTTTAATATATATTTCAAAGGACTTTTATTGCAATTATCAAAATTAAAGTTATAAATCCATTTAAATCGTTCATCATTTTTCATCTCTTGATGTTTCATAAATTCATTTTGAATATTTTTCCAATATGGAATAAATTGTATAATAATTTTATATTTAAAATCTTTTTCAACCTTTTTATAAAACTCATCATTTAAGTCAAATCCAACTATTTGTGGATTATATCCTTTTGAAGCAAATCCAAAAATCGTTCTATAACACTTTTCACAATTACAACAATTATTTACTTCATAATCATTTAAGCAAACTCTCAATTTTATTTTTTTATTTGTTTCTTTTACAAAGTTTCCAATATTCTCACTTTTATCATTTCTATTAAACTCAAAACCATCATGAATTACAGTTGTACTACTTAACTTAACAAAATTATCTATTGTTGGGTCTGATGCACAATGCACATCATCGGCTTTTGTAAAAGAAGATGCAATATATACACTTTTCATTTTATATTTATAACTTAATGGAGCAGCATGTCCAATTATAGCAATTCCATGTTGAAAACCATGCCAATAATTATCTTTTACAATTGGTTTTATATATTTATTAATTCTTTTTTCATTTATTAAATTACGAAACTCTGATTTTATAAATACAATATCCAAGTCTAAATTATCTGCATTATTTTTTAAAAACTTTCTAACATCTTCTAAAACCTTTTTGTATCTTAAATCTAAATCTGAACCTTGCAAATTAATTAACATAGGTTTTTCATTATAATGAGTAACAAGTGTCGATGTTGCATCTAATCCTCCACTATAAAATGCTGCTACCTTATTTGATGGTATATACGAATTATCTATTATTTTATTACAAGTTATTTTTCCATTAAATGTAATCATAGGGTACATTTTTATATAGCCATTTTTAAATTTATCTATACTTTCATAAAATTCTTTATCTAATTCTTTTAAAATTAGTTCTGCATCAAAAATCCAAACCATAGGTAATATATTTGTAATAAAAGGAATACTTGCTATGCTCTTTGGAATATTGTCAATATTTTCTGTATATTCCATACTATATTCACTGTATTTATTGAAATACTGTTTCCATTCTCCTTCTATATTATATATATACTTTATTTTGTTTGCTTCTAATTCTACTTTATTTAAAATTATTTTATTCATAATATCCCTATTCTCCTATTTAAATTGCTTTTTCCATTCTAATATAGAACTTTCGTTTATCTTTATATTTGTAATTATTTTTGAATTAATCATACTTTCAATTTCATTAATGTTATTTCTATCTATAGCAATAAGGTTATAAATTTCCTTCATATCTCTAGCTCTATTATCAATAATAATTATTATAGCCCTTTTTTTATGTTGCATTGCATAAATACCTGCATGTAATCTTGTTCCAACATACTCTATATTATCATTTTCTAATATTTTCTTATACTCATTTAGACTAGGTTCTACTATTTTTATATTTTCTGTATTTTTCAATGTTTCAAAATACTCCAAGTCTTCTGAACCTTGAACCCAAAAATATATATTTTTATAATTTCTATTTAATATATCTATTAACTGTTGATCTTTTTCTTTATTTTTACAATAATCAGTTAAAGTAAATATTACATTCTCTGCTTTTTCTTTAGGAATATTTCTACAAAATTCTTCGCTTAAACTCCATAATGTAGGACAACCCGTATTTATTGCTCTTAATCCCAACTTTTCTAATATATTTTTTGTTTTTTCATCTCTAGCAGAATGTATATATTCTTTGCTTAAAATCTTTTTATATAGTATTTTTGTATATAAATCCATACTTTTTCTGTTTGGATTTACTCCCGCACCAACTAATATACAATTTTTATATGGTTTGCAATTAAATATATTAATGTTCCAGTTTGCCCATGGTCTTAACATTCTATATTGAAGTATATTACTCCCTGCAACAAATTTATATGAAGCTTCTTTACAATATTTATATATCAAATTTTTTGAAAAATTTTGATAACAATGTGAAACTGGAGTATGTGTAGCATATTTTACTAAGAAATCATTTTTTAAAATATCGTTTAATTCTCTTTCTACTGATTCACATATTATATAATCACCCATATTTTGACTTCCGCTTGAAGTATCAAATATTATATTTTTTTTCATTAAATTCACTCCTTGTATAATATTTTAAAAATTTATAAATAAATTTTCTTATTTTTTCTGTTTTAAATATAACTTTTTCAAATAAATTGTCTTCATTTAATTTATATACCTTCAAATATTTTTTAAGTTACTTTTGCATTTGATATATTTTTTTACAGGATTAAATATATAATCACTTAATCTAATTTTCTTTAAACTATATGAAATTAACATAGAAATAAATATTGATATTAGACAATTAAGCATAAAATTTATAGAAAAATCGTTTATTCCTATTTTAAGTAATACTACTCTATTTAAAAATGTAAAATAACAATGTATTAAATATATTTCTGTGCTATACAAACCTATCTTTTTAAAAATTTTAAAGTAATTTATTCTTTTTGAAAATTGAAAGCATTTTACTATAGGTATACTAATTAATATAGCAATTAATATATCTACAAATTTTTCTTTAGATATAATTATTCCATTTAAAACAAAAATAGTTACTCCAATAATTCCAAATAGGAACATAACTAAATAAATAAATTTATTTATATCTATCTTATCTATTACAAAGCCGATTTTAAAAAATATATAAAACTTAATAAAATTATAGATTCTAGTCTGAAAATTTAATACCCCCATTCCAATCAATAATACTAGTAAAATAAAAAATATTGTCTTGTTATTAATCTTTAACTTATTTATAATCATTTCTATAATATAAAAAAATATCAAATCATATATATACCAATAAGGTGTCATTGGTATAAAAAAAATATTTATCAAATCATTTATAGAAACTTTGTTATTAACAATATTACCAACTAAAAATTTGAAAATCCACTGTACTATACTAAAAAATAAATATAACCAAACCAAATTGCATATTTGCCTTATTATATTACTTTTTTTCTGGTTGTAATTTTTATAATATGATGTATATGCTAGATATCCACTAATTATAAAAAATAATGGCATATGAAATGAATATATAATATTATATATAGTATTTAATTGGACTATATTATTTTGAAAAATACCACTATTTATATATCCATCTGCTACATGTCCTATTATGACT
>CANQTJ010000060.1 GCA_947626705.1 uncultured Clostridia bacterium
TGTTGGTAACGGTAAGGCAGCTGAAGTTCCAGATGCAATAAAAAAAGCTATTCAAGAAGCTAAAAAGAATTTAGTTGAAGTGCCAATAGTTAATACTACAGTACCTCATGAATATGTTGGAAAATTTGGTAGCGCAAAAGTTCTATTAAAACCAGCTGCTGTTGGTACTGGATTAATAGCAGGAGGAAGTGTTAGACCAGTATTAGAGCTTGCAGGATATAAAAATATAAGAACAAAAGTTATTGGTACAAATAATCCAAGAAATGTAGTTTATGCTACAATAGAAGGATTAAAAGCTATGCAAACAGCTGAACAAGTAGCTAAAAAAAGAGGTAAAAAAGTAGAAGAAATATTATAAAAAATATATTTATACAAAAGGAATAAAATTTTACATAAAAAAGAATAAGGAGGTGCAAACCAAAATGAAACTAGGAACACTAAAACCAGCTAAAAAGAGAGTTGCAAAAAAAATAATAGGACGTGGAATTGGTTCTGGTAATGGTAAAACATCTGGAAGAGGACATAAAGGACAAAAAGCAAGATCAGGTGGAGGAGTAAGAAGAGGATTTGAAGGTGGTCAAACACCACTATATAGAAGATTACCAAAAAGAGGATTTACAAATATAAATGCTAAAAATTATACAGAAGTAACTTTAACAATGTTGAATAAATCAACAGTTACAGATGTTACTGCAGAAACTTTAATCTCAGACAGAATAATTAGCAAAGCAAATGATGGAATAGTAATACTAGCAACAGGAAATTTAGATAAAAAACTAAATGTTAAAGCTAAGAGATTTACAGCAAAAGCAAAAGAAAAAATTGAAGCTTTAGGCGGAAAGGCAGAGGTGATTTAATTGTTTAAAACAATCAAGAATGCATTTAAGACACCTGATGTAAGGAAAAGAATATTATATACACTATTATTAATAGTAATTTTTAGATTAGGGTGCTATATTACTGTACCTGGAGTAAATAGTATAGCATTAAATGATGCAATGAGTTCAACAAATGGAGTAGCAGGATTAATAGATATGATTTCAGGAGGTGCATTTTCTAGATTTTCAGTTTTTGCAATGTCAATTAGTCCTTATATAACAGCTTCAATTGTTATTCAGTTATTAGCAATGATAATACCATCTTTAGAGAGATTAACTAAAGAGGGTGGAGAAGAAGGAAGAAAGAAAATTAATAGATATACAAAAATATTGACTTTAATATTAGCTTTAGTAGAAGCAATTGGTGTTTTTGTATCATATAAAAGTTCTGGAATATTTGTAAATACGCAATTTTCTACAGCTGCTTTAGTAGTAATATCATTAGTTGCTGGTACATCTATATTAATGTGGCTTGGAGATGAAATAACAAGTAAAGGAATTGGAAATGGTATTTCTATGATAATTTTTATAGGTATTATTTCAGGACTACCAAGTTTTGTAACAACATTGTGGAAATTAATGATAACAAGTAGTGGATTGAGTACAACTGGTTTATTAATTTCAATAGGAATATTAATAGGTGCTATAGTGTTAGTAGCAGGTGTTATATTTATACAACAAGCAGAAAGAAGAATACCTGTACAATACTCTAAAAAAGTAGTTGGAAGAAAAATGGTAGGCGCACAGAATACACATATACCATTAAAACTTGCAATGGCAGGAGTTATGCCAATAATATTTGCATCATCATTTTTAACATTTCCAGCAATGATAATACAAATATTCGTAAGTGATATTGCTAGTAAAACAGGTTTTTTATCTGTGATATATAAGTTTTCAATAGCTACATCATCTTCAAGTGTAGGAATTGGATACACAATAGTAAACGCATTAGTATATTTAGTATTAATAATGGCATTTACATTTTTCTATACTTATGCAACATTTAATCCAGCAGAGGTATCAAATAATATAAAGAAAAATGGTGGATTTATACCAGGAATAAGAGCAGGAAAACCAACAACTGATTATTTATCATCAATAATAGCAAAATTAACATGGTTTGGTGGATTTTTCTTAGCAGTAATTGCAATATTACCAATGTTATTAAGATTTACAGGATTGAATATTGCATTTGGTGGTACATCAATATTAATTGTTGTTGGTGTAGCATTAGAAACAGTACAACAACTAGAATCTCAATTAGTTATGAGACACTATAAAGGATTCTTAGATAATTAATATGGTAGAGTATAGTATTTATATTATAGGTAAGTTCGTTGAGCTTCCTATAATATAAATAATTTATGTTTAAATTGTTATACTATATTAATAGTTTAAATATTAAGATTATAAAAAATGTATGTTTTATAATTATGTTTTATAATATAGTCGTTTTTATAATGTTTACTTAGATACTTGCAAAAAAGTTGCAAGTAATTTGCACGTAAATAAAAAGAGTGAAGTATGCTTATATTTTATTGATAATAAAAACTATATAATTAGTCAAAAGAGAAAGAAGTCATTAAAATATTAGAATATTTTTAAGGTAAATATTATAAAGATTATTATATTTAATAATCTAAATTATTTAAGGAGAGATTCATAATGATAATTATTATGTTAGGAGCACCTGGAACTGGAAAAGGAACAGTTGCCTCAATATTACAAGAAAAACTTAATATTAAACATATAGCTACAGGAGATATATTTAGGAAAAATATAAAAGAAAAAACAGAATTAGGAATGTTAGCTGAAAAATATATAATAGATGGAGATTTAGTTCCAGATGATATAACAATAAAAGTAGTAGAAGATAGATTAAATAAACCTGATATAGAAAATGGAATAATACTAGATGGATTTCCAAGAACTGTTAGACAAGCACAAGAATTAGATATAATATTACAAAAAAAAGGAAAAAAAGTTGATAGAGTTATAAATTTAGTTACACCAGATGAAGAAATAATTGAAAGAACTATTAATAGAAGGGTTTGTTCTAATCAAGAATGTAGAGAAGTTTATAATTTATTATTAAAAAGACCTAAAATAGAAGGAATATGTGATGTTTGTGGAAGTAAACTTATAAAAAGAAAAGATGATACAGAAGAAACAGTTAGAACAAGACTAAAAACATATTTTGAACAAACTAGTCCATTAGTAGAATATTATGAAAAACAAGGTAATTTAATGACTCAACAAGTTAGCAAATCAATAAATAAATTAGGAAAAGATGTAGCAGAAGACATTGTTAAAATATTAAATAATAAATAATATTTTTCTTTTAAAAGGAGAGATATAAAGTGGTAACAATAAAGTCAAAAAAAGAAATAGAATTTATGAGAGAAGCTTGCAAAGTTGTCGCATTAACATATAATGAACTAGAAAAGCATATAAAGCCAGGTATATCTACTTTAGAATTAGATAAAATTGCAGAAACAACAATGAAAAATTTAGGAGCCATTCCAGCAGAAAAAGGATATAATCCAGGAATAAAAGGTATACCTAAATTTCCTGCATCTATATGTGTTTCTATAAATGATGAGGTAATACATGGTATACCTTCTAAAGATAGAATATTAAAAGAAGGAGATATAGTAAGTATTGATACAGTAGCTTTAAAAAATGGATTCAATGGAGATGCTGCAAGAACTTTTATAGTAGGAAAAACTACAAAAGAAAATAAAAGATTAGTAGATGTTACAAAACAAGCTTTTTTTGAGGGAATAAAATATGCAAAAGTAGGAAATAGAATAGGTGATGTATGCCACGCTATAGGAGAATACGTTCATTCACAAGGCTTTTCAGTAGTTAGAGAGTTTCAAGGACATGGAATAGGAAAACAAATGCATGAAGATCCTGGAATACCTAATTATGGAAAAGCAGGGAGAGGCATAAGGTTAGAAGCCGGTATGACTCTTGCAATTGAACCTATGGTAATACAAGGAAAACCTAATATTTTAGAATTAGAAGATGGTTGGACAATAGTGACAGAAGACGGAAGTATGTCAGCACATTATGAAAATACAATTTTAATTACAGAAAAAGAACCGGAAATATTGACAATACTTTAAAATTAATGTATAATATAATAGTTATTATTGAAACTATAGGTAATTTTTGTCTTAATTACTTTATTTTTCAAGGTTTTTAAGATTTTAATTATTTTATATTAATAATAAATCATATATTAAAAAATTGCTCTTATAGGAGGGGATATTTTGGCAAAGGAAGATGTTATAGAAGTAGAAGGTACAGTAGTTGAAGCATTACCAAATACTAATTTTAAGGTTGAACTAGAAAATGGACATCAAATATTAGCTCATATTTCAGGAAAACTTAGAATGAATTATATAAAAATCTTACCAGGTGATAAGGTTAAATTAGAACTTTCACCTTATGACTTAACAAGAGGTCGTATAATATGGAGAGCAAAATAAAACAGATTTCTATTATTTTAATAGTTATATAAATCAAAAGATAAAAAAATATTTTTTGTAAAAAATTTAGATTAACCCAAATATTATAGTGAGATTAGCAAGTTTATCTATAATAAAAGAAAGCTGTAAAAGCTAATAAAATAGGAGGTGCAAAAAAACATGAAAGTAAGACCATCAGTAAAACCAATATGTGAAAAATGCAAATTAATAAAAAGAAAAGGAAAACTTAGAATTATCTGTGAAAATCCTAAACACAAACAAAGACAAGGATAATTTTAATAAAAGTTTATAACACAAATAGGTAGCGGCTGTGAAATATATATTATATATATTAAACATATCCATTTGTGTTTATATATATGTCTAAAAATATCTAAAGACCCGGTAGCATGGGTGCATTTCACCTTTAGAAAAATATAGACAGATAATATAAATTTTATCAAATAGTTTTAAATTATAAGAGATATTTGATGAATTATATTATAACTAAAGAATAAGTTTATAAGATTAGTTTATTAGTAGTAAAAGAATAATTTGGAGGTGCAAAATAATATGGCTCGTATAGCTGGAGTAGATTTACCTAAAGAAAAAAGGGTAGAAGTAGGACTTACATACATATATGGAATAGGACTAACAAGTTCTCAAAAAATTCTAGAAAAAGCTGGTATAAATCCTGATACTAGAGTAAAAGATTTAACAGATGAAGAAGTTAATAGCATAAGAAAGGTTATTGATGAATCATATACAGTAGAGGGAGATTTAAGAAGAGAAGTAGCTTTAAATATTAAAAGACTTACAGAAATAGGATGTTACAGAGGATTAAGACATAGAAAAGGATTGCCAGTAAGAGGACAAAGAACAAAAACAAATGCTAGAACAAGAAAAGGTCCAAGAAAATTGGTTAGTAAAAGTAAAAAATAATTTTAAATGAATTAAAAGCATCAATTAAAGTATAGAGTTAAGGAGGGAATTTTAGAAAATGGCTAATAATAAAACAACAAGAAAATCAATCGCTAGAAGAAATAGAAAAAACATCGAAAAAGGTGAAGCACATATTCATTCTAGTTTTAACAATACAATAGTTACAATAACAGATACACAAGGAAATGCAATTTCATGGGGAAGTGCTGGAGAATTAGGATTTAAAGGTTCTAGAAAAAGTACACCTTATGCAGCAGGACAAGTAGCAGAAACAGCAGCAAAAGTAGCTATGGAACATGGTTTAAAAACAGTAGAAGTATTTGTTAAAGGACCAGGAGCTGGAAGAGAAGCAGCTATAAGGTCACTTCAAACAGCTGGTTTAGAAATAAGTGCAATAAAAGATGTAACACCAATACCACATAACGGATGTAGACCACCAAAAAGAAGAAGAGTTTAATATATATTTTTAAAAATATTAGTGGTTAGATATTATATGCAAAAATTAATAGAAATTTTTGTATACTGAAGGAACTTATATAATTTGTAAATCGAGATACTTTCAATCAAATATACTTGATTTGCATCAATAAAATGAAAGGAGTATAAAAATGGCAAGATATAAAGACGAACAATGTCGTAGATGCCGTAGAGAAGGACAAAAATTGTTCTTAAAAGGTAGTAGATGCTATACAGATAAATGTAGTATTGCAAGAAGAAATTATGCACCAGGACAACATGGTCAAAAAAGAGCAAAACTTTCTGAATACGGTACACAATTAAGAGAAAAACAAAAAATGAAAGCTTATTATGGAGTTGGAGAAAGACAATTTAGGAAATATTTTGAAATGGCTTCAAATAAAAAAGGTGTAACAGGTGAAAATCTATTACAAATATTAGAAAGTAGATTAGATAATGTAGTTTATAGATTAGGATTTGGTTCATCAAGAGCACAAGCTAGACAATTTGTAAATCATGGACAATTTGAAGTAAACGGAAATAAAGTAGACATACCATCTTACTTAGTAAAAATAGGAGATGTAATAACAGTTAGAGAAAATAAGAAAGAAAACGGAGCATTAAAAATTAATATAGAAGAAAATTCAGCAAGAATAGTTCCAGCTTGGTTAGAAAAAGATAATGAGAAGCTAAGTGGTAAAGTAATTAGATTATCTGCTAGAGAAGATATAGAACTTCCAATAGAAGAACATTTAATAGTAGAGCTTTACTCAAAATAATAGTTTTTGAAAGTAAGTGTAAAGGTTTAGTCAAGACTTTAAAGTTTTACTTAAAGAAACTCATAAAGTTTTTTAAAGAGTTTGAGAGTTATTCTCAATTTAGGAGGTAAAAATGATAGAATTTGAAAAGCCAAATATTGAATGTCTAGAAATTGATGAAGCAAATAATTATGCAAAATTTGTATGTGAACCATTAGAAAGAGGATATGGTGTAACAATAGGAAATTCATTAAGAAGAATATTACTATCATCTCTTCCTGGGTGTGCTATAACAAGTGTAAAAATTGATGGAGTATTGCATGAATTTTCAACAATACCAAATGTTGTTGAAGATGTACCAGAATTAATAATAAATTTAAAAAATGTAAGATTAAAATTTGATGAGAATGAAGAAAAAATATTAAGAATAAATTTTAAAGGTGCAGGAGAAGTATTAGCTGGTGATATCCAAACAGATGGAACAGTTGAAATACTAAATCCAGATTTACATATAGCAACAATTGCAGAAGGTGGAAACCTTGTTTTAGAAATGACAGCAGATAGAGGAAGAGGATATAATTCATCTGAAAAAAATAAAAAGCCAAATCAAGACATATCTGTACTTCCAATTGATTCAATTTATACACCAGTAAAAAAAGTAAACTATCAAGTTGAAAATACTAGAGTAGGACAAATGGTAGATTATGATAAATTAAGTATAGAAGTATGGACAGATGGAAGTTTAAAAGCACATGAAGCTTTAAGTTTGGCTGCAAAAGTAATGACAGGGCATTTAGAATTATTTATAGATTTATCAGAAACAACTAGAAACACACAAGTTATGGTTGAAAAAGAAGAATCTAAAAAAGAGAAAGTTCTAGAAATGTCAATAGAAGAATTAGAATTATCAGTTAGATCATATAATTGTTTAAAAAGAGCAAATATATCTACAGTTGAAGATTTAATTAGTAAATCTGAAACAGAAATGATGAAAGTTAGAAACTTAGGTAAAAAATCTTTTGATGAAGTAACAGCAAAATTACATTCATTAGGCTTAGACTTTGCACAAGAAGACGAATAATAGAAAAATAAATAAATAATAATAACACTTTTTAAAATGTGTTATTGGCAGTAAGTAAATTAAAAGGAAGGTGAAAAAATTGGCTACAAATAGAAAATTAGGCAGGACTACAGATATAAGAAAAGCAATGTTAAAAAATTTAACAACAGACTTATTAGTATATGGAAAAGTTGAAACAACATTACCAAGAGCAAAAGAAGTAAAATCAATAGCTGATAGTCTAATATCACTTGCAATTAAAGAAAAAGACAATTTTGAAGAAGTTGAAGTAAAAGTTGTTAAAGCAAAATTAGACTCAAAAGGTAATAAACAAACAGAATTAGTAAAAAGTAAAAATGGTAAAGAATTCTTAAAAGTAGTAAAAGAAACAACTATGGAAAAAAGACAAAAAGATATGACATCTAGATTAAATGCTAGAAGAAAAATGATGAGAAAATTAAATAAAGTAAAAGATGCAGATGGTAATAATATAGATGTACCAGCAAAATTATTTAACGAGATAGCACCAAAATATGCAGGTAAAAACATAGGTGGATATACACGTATAGTAAAAGCTGGTCCAAGAAGAGGAGATTCAGCAGAAGTTGCTATTTTACAATTAATATAAAAATATCCTTTTTAGGATATTTTTTATATTATAGGAAAGTTCTCCGAATTTCTATAATATAAAGCATTTCACAGAAAAATTGCTATACAATTTTTTGCAGACGAACAAACACGCGGACTTTAAAATGTTCTAAATAGTGAAAATATTAATAATAAACGCTTTTGCTCTATTATAGTAAAAATTTTTTTATATGGAGATTTTATGGAAGTTGAAAATAAATATGAAATAATATATTCTAAAATAAAAAATGTATACATTCAAATAAAAGATGGAAAAGTTATAATAAAAGCACCTAAATATATGTCAAAAAAAGAATTAAAAAAGATAATAGAAAATAAACTAGATTGGATTAATAAAAATTTAGAAAATTCTAAACAAAATAAAGAAAAGAAAGATTTATATACTAGGGAACAATTTACAAAAATAGTAGAGAAAAATGCAAATGAATTAATAAAACAAACGCAATTAGTGCCCAATAAAATAAGAATAAAAAATATAAAATATGCATGGGGAACATGCTCAAGTAATAGAAATATAACTATAAATTATAATCTTATAAAGTATAATGAAGATATAATAAAATATGTCATTTTACATGAATTATGTCATTTAAAATATATGAATCATTCAAAAGACTTTTGGAACTTAATAGAAAAATATATGAGTAATTATAAAGAAATAAAAAAGCAATTAAAATCATAAATCACAAAAAAAAATAGAAAGGAATATAATAAACCAGGAGGCTAGAAAATGTTAGAGTTTGTATTAAATACAATGTTTTGGACATTAGCTATTTACGGTTTATTTGAAATTATAAAAAATATTATATATATTAGTACATACACAAAATTTAAATCTGATGGTATATATGTTATAATTGCTACTAAAAATCAAGAGGAAAAAATAGAGGGATTCTTACGTTCAATAATATTTAAGATTTTATATGGAAGGGAAGAATATTTGAAAAACATAATAGTTGCAGATTTACAGTCAAATGATAATACTAAGGAAATAGCAAAAACACTTTCTAAAGATTATGATATATTAAAAGTTACAAGTTGGAAAGAATGTAAAGAAATAATGGACAATGTAAATGATAATTAATATTATTATGTTTTAGAATCTTTGTTTAATATATCTAACTAGTAACTTTATTGGAACCTTATTGGAAATTTATCAAAAAAAATTGGTAAAAATTTATCAAAAAAATTGGTAAATGTATTGACAAAATAATATAAAAAGCTTATAATTACTATTGTTGATGTAACCATTGATATTAATTAAACTTTTTATTTGGGTAGGTGGCCGAGTGGCTAAAGGCGGCAGACTGTAAATCTGTTCTCATTTGAGTACGATGGTTCG
>CANQTJ010000061.1 GCA_947626705.1 uncultured Clostridia bacterium
TATCCATTCGGAGCTTTTATTTCTTTATATTGATATCTTCCATATTTTAATGATGGTAATGTTATTTCTCCATTCGCATTTGTTTCTAATTGTATTGCTTGTCCATCAGCATCTGTTAATGGATTTCCTTCTGCATCATATAATGCTATTATTGCTCCTTTTATCGGTGTATCTGTATCTATTACATATTTTTTAATTTTTGTTTCCCCTACTTTTGACATTACAATGCTATTATATATTATTCCATCTTTATTATTACTATCAAATATTACTTCTCCATCTTTATTTACTGTAAAGCCATACATTGTATTATCTAGTATATATCCATCTGGAGCTTTTACTTCTTGGTATTTATATCTTCCATATTTTAATGATGGTAGAGCTATTTCTCCGTTTTCCCCTGTTGTTAATCTTATATCTTGTTCTTGTGCATCTTTCAATGGATTTCCTTCTGCATCATATAATGCTATAACAGCTCCTGCTACTGGTGTATGTGTGTTTGTTATGTATTTCTTTATCTTTGTTTCTCCCGCTTTTGACATTACTATGCTATTATATATTATTCCTTCTTCATTATTGCTATCAAATACTACTTCTCCATCTTTATTTACTGTAAAGCCATACATTGTATTATCTAGTATATATCCATCTGGGGCTTCCACTTCTTGGTATTTATATTTTCCATATTTTAATGATGGTAGAGCTATTTCTCCATTCTCTCCTGTTGTTAATCTTATCTCTTGTTCTTGTGCATCTTTCAATGGATTTCCTTCTGCATCATATAATGCTATAACAGCTCCTGATACTGGTGTATGTGTGTTTGTTATGTATTTCTTTATCTTTGCTTCTCCCGCTTTTGACATTACTATGCTATTATATATTATTCCTTCTGCATTATCGCTATCAAATACTACTTCTCCATCTTTATTTACTGTAAAGCCATACATTGTATTGTCTAATATATATCCATCTGGGGCTTCTATCTCTCTGTATTGATATCTTCCATATTTTAATGCTGGTAGCGTTATTTCTCCGTTCGCATTTGTTTTTAATTGTATTGCTTGTCCATCATCATCTGTTAATGGCTCTCCTTCTGCATCATATAATGCTATAACAGCTCCTGCTACTGGTGTATGTGTATTTGTTATGTATTTTTTTATCTTTGTTTTTCCTTCTACTGAAACTACAATATCGTCATATATTATTCCATTTGTATTATTTTCAAAAGTTATTGTTCCATCACTATTTACTCTAAAACTATACATTTCTTTATTTAATACATAACCATCTGGAGCTTCCACTTCTTGGTATTTATATTTTCCATATTTTAATGATGGTAATGTTATTTCTCCACTTGCATCTGTTGTTAATCTTATATTCTGCCCATCTGTTCCTTTTAATGGAGTACCTTGTTCATCATATAACGCTATAACAGCTCCTTTGACTGGCGTAATCGTATTTTTTATGTATTTTTTAATTTTTGTTGTTCCTGCCTCTGATGTTACTATATCATAATGCATCTTACCATCTAAACCATCTTCATATTTTAATGTTCCATCTTCTTCTACCACTACATTGTGTATATCTTTATCTTGCACAAAACCTTCTGGAGTTTCTGCCTGTCCATATCCATATTTTCCTGGTTCAATACCTTCAAAGTACACATTTCCGTCATGGTCTGTAGTACCTACTACTGGATTTCCATGTTCATCTTGTACTGGACGTCCTGATTCATCATAAAGTTGAACTTTTGCTCCTTCTACTGCATTACCATCTCTATCTGTAACCTGAACTGAAAATCTTAATTTTTTATTAATTACTTTTAATGTAATTTCCTCTTCTGTATCAACATTAATAGCTTTACCATCATTTGTAACTTTAAAAGTGTATACCTGTTTATTTAATGCATATTTTGATGGTGCTTTCACTTCCTCTAAAGTATATGTTCCTTCTGGTAAACCATGAATATTATATATTCCATCTACTCCTGTTAATCCTTCTCTTACAACTTGTCCCTGTTGATTTTTTACTTGAAATTTAGCATTTTGTAAAGGATCTTCATGTTCATCAACTTTTAAAACTGGGATTATATAATCTTTTATTTCTAATTGAAATTCTTTAAATTGAATCTCAGTCAATTTTGAACAATTATGTTCAACATAAGAAGTAAGTAAACCAAAATCTTCTCCAACATGTTTAGAATAATCTAAATCTACATTTAAAATTTCCTGATCATTATCAATAACTGTAACATTTATAGGCGAAGTTTTTATTATTAAATTATGTACGTCCTTAACTGTTTTATTTACAGTTTTAATCGGCGTTCCACCATAAGATTCAACAGTTTTACTAGCAGTATTTTCAAATGCAGTTACATCAACATTTTCTAATCTATAAAGACAAATTGTACTCTGTTTGATTAATAATACATATCCTGATAATTTACCATCTTCTTTTTTAGCATTAAATATAAAACCTGCTCCATCTAATGTATGATAATTTGCTTTCGTTTCATCTATTGCAAATGTAAATATTTTTTCTCCTGAATAATCATAATCTTTGTATAAGAAATCTTTGTATGATGTGACTCCATATCCATAAAAAGTTATATTTCTATCAACTTCATCTATATTTATATGTTCTCCATTATAAGCTTGATCATCTGTTGTATATCTTGTATGCCATTCCCAAAAACCATCATAAAAATAATCATCTTCATCTATATCTCCAAATTTTGGCGTATCGACATTTTCTTCTATAGTCCATATTGTATCAAAATTCCAACCTTCAAATGTAGATTGTTGTTTTAACTCACTAAGTTGTTTTTCTATTCCATTTCCTTCTTGTTCATCAATATTATTTATACACCAATATGATGATTCTATTGTACCTTCATTATTGTTTCCCGCAATTCCTCCAGTTGTATCATTATTAATTGTTGTAGTAATGTTATCTAATGAATAAGTATTAACAACAGTTCCTGAATTTTCTCCAACTATTCCCCCTACTGTATCTACTGTATCATTTGCAGAAACAGTACCTTTACTATAACAATTGCTAATTTGTTTACTAGATTTACCTGCTATTCCACCTTCAAACGCATTGTTTATATTACTAATTGTAATATTTCCGTCATTATAAGATGTTTTTATATAATCATTATTTACTCCCGCTATTCCTCCAATATATCCAGTTGTAACTGTTCCAGTATTGCTTACATTTCCAGTACTATGAGTTCTATTAATTGCACATTCATTATCTCCAACAATTTGACCTATATATAAATTTGTTACAGAAGTAGTATTTTTAACATTTCCATTTACTTCACAATTTTGTATTTTTCCTGCATTATAACCCGTTATCTCTCCAATATATAAATTAGTTACATTACCATCATTCTGAACAGTACCATTTAATTTAATATTGTCTAATATACCTTGATTATATCCTACAATTCCTCCTACATAAGCATTATCTCCATTGTATTTAGAATTAATATTTATATTTTGTATATTTAAATTTTTTATTGTTCCTTGATTTTGATTAAATATTCCTACATAATCATCATTAGATTCCATATTTAAATTACTAATGGTATAATTTTTTCCATCTAAAATACTTTTAAATGCTACTTGCCCTTTTCCAATTGATTTAAAGCTTTGTATACTAGATGCATTAATATCATTTCCTAACTCAAAATATGAATTAGCTTTAAATAAATCTATCCCTTGAAGTTGCTCAATATTTTTAATAATAAATGGATTTTCTTGAGTTCCTTGACCTTCATATTCTACATAATCATAATTTTCCTCATTTACTTGTTCTGGTTTTTCCATATCTTTAAAATATGGCAAACTTTTTCCATTTTCATCAATTGTCCATATTGTTTCAAAATCCCAATTTACGTAATTATTTTGATATAACATTTGTTGTAAACTAACACCTTCTGCATCTGCTCCATAATTTGTATAAATACCTGTCACTTCTGGACACCAATACGAATTAGTTATTTTTATACTACTTTTATTATTATTTCCTATTAAACCTCCTACTTTATCGTAATCATCAATTCCTTGTATTTTACATATTGCATAAATATTTTCACATACTGATGAAGTATATGGCAAATATCCTACTACTCCACCAATTCCGCGTATTAAATTCATTTCAACCGTTATGTTTCCTATTTCAAAAGCATTTTGTATAGTAGTTCTTTCTCCAGAATATCCTATTAATCCTCCAACGCTTAGGTTAGTAGTACTACTTGTTGCTGTATTTTTTACCTCTAAATCCATTGTTGAATATACTTGTGATAATATTACTCTGTAATAATTTGTTACTACATTATTTTGAGTTTTAGTACCACCAACTCCATATCCTAATAATCCACCTACATACATTGTTGTTGAACTAGATTCTCCTGTTATTTTTCCTTTTGAATATGATTTAGTAATATTAATATTTCTTGCACCACCATTTGTACTACCTACTAATCCTCCTATGTATAAACTATTACATTTTGCGCTAATTTCTATATCTGAATATACTACACTCAAATCACTCGTTGTTATTCTTCCTACTATTCCTCCTACATAAGCAGTTTGTGTAGTTTTATTTACATTTATATTTCCTTGTGAATATGAATCATTTATAGTATTACTGCTTAAGTAACCTACTATTCCTCCTACATAACTAGAGCTTGTATCTATTTGTATATTGGTATTACATTTTTCTATAGTTCCTCCATACTTATATGCTATAAGTCCTCCTATATATCCATAAGCATTATCAATTCCTTTTGCAGTCAATTTACCTGTTACATTACATTCAATTGCTTTTACAGAACTATATGCATATCCTGCTAGTCCTCCAGTATATGTAGCTATAGCCATATTATTTTGTATCTCTATATTATTACAATTACTATTTTCTATTTTACCTCCTGATTGATATCCTACTAATCCACCTATATAACCACTGCCACCAGTTCTACTGGTATTAACCATCATTGTTCCTGAAAAACTACAGTTTTTTACAACTGTATTACTGCCAGTCGCATACCCTACTAAAGTACCCATATAACTGCTACCTGAAGAAGTATTTATTGTTTCTTCAAAATTTATATTTCCTCTAATATTTACTCCTTCAATTGTTGTATTAGTTGCATTCGATGCTAAAATTCCCATATATGAAGTTTTGCTACTAGTCATATTAACATTTTCTATTGTTAAATTCTTTATTGTAGCTCCGTTTACATAGCCAAATAAACCAACATAATTTGTAGTTGCATCAATTGTTAAATTGCTAATTTTATGATAATTCCCATCAAATGTTCCAGTAAACTTATTAGTACTTGTTTGCGACAATATTGTATATTGTTCATCTGTCATATTTAAATCTGCCATCAATATATAACTTCCTGTAAGGTTTTCAGTAATTTTATTCAAATCTTCTGCTTTATATATTCCTGTATATCCATCTGGAACATTACTTACTGGCTCTGCTTTCAATTCTTTATCATCAATTCTTGACATCACAAGTTGATGTGAATTATTATTCGTAAAAAAAATAAATATCACACTTAAAACTATTAATATAGTTATAACCATTAAAACTTTTGTTCTTTTGTTCTTTACTAAATTTGTTAATAGTTTCATAAAAATTCTCCTCTTATTTAATATATATACTTATATTATAACATAAAATTACATAATTTTAAATATTTAACATTATGTTTTTTAATAAAATTGTCTATTTTTACGGAAATAAAGTACTTTTTATATTATAAATATATTAAATTTATGTGATTTTTTTATTACAAAAACCTTTCTTTTCTAGTTTTCCTTACGGATTATCATTGAAACAACAAAAAAACTAAGATTTCCTATTAATAAAATTTTCTAGAAAACCTTAGTTTTATTTTTTATCTTTATTCCTTCTCTAAAAATCTACAAACAATTATACTCATATCATCTTTAGCAATACCATAACTATTATCTATTGCCTCATTTAAAACAATATCAGCAATTTTTTTAGTGTTATTAGTTTCTATATCTTCAAGTAAATATTTTACCCATAATTCTTTATTTTTATATTCAACATTAGAATCCAAAATCCCATCTGTGCACATAACCATAATTTCACCACTATTAATATCTCTATCAAAAGCCTGTAAATTACTATTATTAATAATACCTGCTGGAAGAGAATTAGATTCAATTACCTGTACTTTATTATTGTTCTTTATATATGTAGGACAAGCACCACTTTTAATAAATTCAATATTTCCTTTATATAAATCTATAATTGCAATATCTAAAGTAGCAAATATTTCCTCATTTTGATTTATTAAAGTAGAATTTATTAATTCAATAGATGTAGATTTATCAAATCCAGAAATTATTAAATTTTCTAACATTTTTAAAGCTTTATTACTACTTTGCCTAGCATCATCTCCTGACCCCATTCCATCACTTAGGGCTACTAAATATTTACCATCTTTTAATTTTATATTTAATAAACTATCACCTGAAATATTGCTTTTATCTTTTGTTACTTCTGCATTTCCAATCGCCATAATATATTTATCATCTGATAGAAAATTTAATCTTGTCCCAATACTTGCTTCTTCATTAAATACTATCTTTTCTTTTAAAACGTCTGTTAATATCTTTTCAATATATGATATATCTGTATTATTAGATTTTTCCATATATATTTCAATTAAATATCTATCTTCTTTTTGTACAGAAATTTCACTTAATCCTATTTCTTTCTGTTTTAATAATTCTATTATTTGTCTTTTTTGATTACTAAATTGTTCTTCATTTTTTATATTCTTTTCTATATTTTCTGCTATACTAGAAATTGCTTTTGAAACACCATGTAACTGAGTTTCAATATTCTTTTTATTTTCTTCAAACCTCTTTTGCCATACAAAATTAGATTTACTAATTTTATATGACATATTAATTACTCTAATCATTTGCATAATATTACCTTCTAAAAATTTGCTTATATTTTTGTCATCAAATCCAACAATATAACTATTACATTTTGCAAAAATTTCTAGTAATTCTTCTCTCGTAATTTCTTGTCTATCAACTAATAATTTAAAAATTTCGTCTACAATAATACCATCAACATTAGATAAATCTTCATACAGCATATTATTTTCATATCCACTCAAATTATCTAATAATTCGGCTACAAATATCTCTTTATTAGATTTTAATGGTACTTCTTCAACGTGATTTTCTTCAATTTTATAGTTCTTTGCCATCTCTTGTATAGTTTCTGAAACATTATTTAATCTCTCTGCTGTTTCCTTACTTTTATTTAAAGCTCTATTTGGAAATATAGGTAACATTTTAGAATTTGGCATAAATTCCTCAATATTAATCTGAACTGATTTTGGTACTGCTAATAATCCAATAGATGCTATTAATATTTCTTTAAAATGTATAAGTTCCACTGTATATCCATTTGAAACATAGGCTAAGACAATATTCCCTAAGCAAAAACCAATTATCACACCAAATTTTCCAAATTTATTTAGTACACCTGCTATCATACCTGAAATAGCATACGCTGCAACCATTACAGGTTCTGATGAAGTAATAACTCCTAATGTAACTCCAATAGTAACTCCTGCCGTTGTTCCAACCAAAACACCATTTTTCCATCCTAAAATTAAAACTATCAATATACTTAAAATATTTCTAACTGAAAAACCATAAACACTTAAATTTCCAAATCCGCCTATAGCAATTGCAATCATTAAACTAGCACCTAGTACTTCCTCAATTGAAAATGCCTTTGATTCATTAAAATCTCTAACTGCTACTATTGAATTTACAAATATTTTATAAAAAACTACACTTATCACTGAAAAAGATATTATTGATAAAATATCATATACAGTAAATCCTGATATTCCTACTTTAGCAAGTCCAATTATTATTGTAGAAATAAAAATATTTTTAGATAATCTAATTTTTTCATTTTTTTCATCGTCATTGCATCTTGGTCTTACTATAAACATAGTTACAATTAATACTAAAGCAGTTAATATATAACTCAAAAGTCCAGATACACCAAATTTTATAGCATTTCCTATACAACTAACTAATACTATTCCTAACAAAGGAATTGAATTAACAATAGAAGCTCCTAATATACTAATACTAAATGGAGAAAGACCTCCTGTAATACCTATCATTGACATCATAAATGAAATTATATATATTGGTATATTTTTTAATGATAATACATCTGCAAATAAGTCTATCTTTTTTCTTTCATCTCTACCTTTATAGTTTTTATAGTTTGTACTATCTATTGTTCCTTCATTTATATTTTGAAACATCCTTATCACCTCTTAAACTTTTATAGCATTATTTTACTACTTGTCCTTTGTATTTTTTGTCTTTTTTGGAAAGCTATTTAAAAAAGTTTTTTACAAAATATGATATATAATTTTTATTTTCTTTTTTATATTCCTTTTTATATTGCACATTTTATAATATAATATCAAAAAAAGCAATATATATGCTATTTTTAACAAATAAATTAATAAAAAATATCAAAAAACAATTGCAATTTATTTTTAATTATGTTAATATAAAACAAATTTATATTTCAAACATAATTTATTTCTAATTATCGTGGCACTTCTGCCAAGGAAAATTCAACAATTAAAAAAAATTAAAAAGGAAAGAAGGAATGCAATATAGAAAAATTATTAAATCCGAAAATTGACTATGTATTTAAAAGAATATTTGGACATGTAGGAAATGAAGATATTACAGCTGAATTATTAAGCTCTATATTAAATAGAAAAGTATCTGATTTAAAATTAGACAATAATCCAATATTAGAAAAAGATATGTTAGATGACAAAATGGGAATATTAGATATTAAAGCTAAAATTGATAATTCTATTAATTGTGATATAGAGATGCAAATAGTAGATAGAAGAAATATAGAGAAAAGAATTTTATATTATTGGAGCAAAATGTATAGTAACAGTATAAAATCTGGAGGTAAATTTAAAGATTTACAAAAAGGCATTGTAATATTAATATCTGATTATGAATTAAACAATTTAAAAGAAATTAAGAAGTACATAACAAAATGGAACATAAGAGAAGAAGAATATTCAAAAATTATATTGACAGACGTACTTGAATTTTATATACTTGAATTGCCAAAGTTCAAGAAATATTATAAAAATACAAATAATACTGTATTGAACTCGTGGATAAAATTTATAAACAAACCAGAGGTGATAGATATGGAAGAAACTACTAAAGCAATTCAAAAAGCAAAACAAGTACTAGAAGAAATAAGTCAAGATGAACATGAAAGATATTTAGCAGAA
>CANQTJ010000062.1 GCA_947626705.1 uncultured Clostridia bacterium
CATTACTCTTGTACTTACAGATTTTGACTTTTGTCCGTCTTGATTAGAAAAATTAAATATAGCGGTCAAAGTTGCTATTATCAATAAAAAAAATACTATTCTTGCTATAATTTTGCTTTTCATGTTCATACCTCCTATTTTGATTTTTATATTTTACCACTTTAATTTCTTAAAATCAAATTTTAAAATACACCGTAAATATAAAAAATTTAAGGTGTATTTTTATTATATTAAACATTTGCTTTCAATTTGCAAATTTCATAATTAAATTTACTATGTTCTAATTCATTTTTTCTTTCATATTGTTCTATTTTTCTCATTTGTTGTCTATGATTTGTGTTTTGTTCATTTAATATTTTTGCTGTATTGACATTTATCATAATATCTACTTTATCTTCTATAGATTTTAGACTTGGTTTTACAACATTAAATATTTCATTTTTTAACATTTTAGTATCTTCTTTAACTTCTTTTAGTCCTTTCTTTAAAGTTGATACTTCACGTTTCAATTTTTTTACATCTTGTTTTAATTCTGTCACATTTTGTTTTAATATTCCTACATCTTGTTTTAACTCTGTTACATCTTGTTTCAATGTTTCTATATCTTGTTTTAATTCTGTTACATCTTGTTTTAATATTCCTACATCTTGTTTTAACTCTGTTACATCTTGTTTCAATGTTTCTACATCTTGTTTTAACTCTGTCACATCTTGTTTTAAAATTTCAAATTGATTATATACACTCTTTTGAAATTTGTCGTTCTCTTCAAATTTCTTTATTACTGTTGCTTGAAATTTGTCGTTTTCTTCAAATTTCTTTATTACTATTGCTTGAAATTTGTCATTTTCTTCAAATTTCTTTATTACAAATGCCTGAAATTTATCAATTTCTTCAAATTTTTTCATTGCTATTCTTTCAAATTGTTCACTCATAATTTACCTCCTTTCCTTATATTTTCATTGATTTTCTTTTACCTCAAGAACAAAATATAAAATGAGGTATTAATGAATAAATAAAAAATTATAATAGAAAAAATATTTTTGCATATTAATATGCATTTAATTGATATAAAAAAATGAATTAAAATAAGTATGATATTATAATACCATACTTATTTGTAAAAATCAACCTATTTTTAAATTTTTTTATTTTTTTAATTTGAAGCCCATCTTAACATTTTTATATCATTATATTTTCGTAAAACTTGTTTATATTTTTCATATTCTTCATCCCATAGTTCTTTAGGGACTTTATCAAATGCTGTAAATATCTTTTCTGCTTCTGATAAATATATAATTTGTTCTTGAGGTGACATTTTTTGATACTGCATAGCAAATTTATATAATTTATCTAACATTTCATTTGCTTCTATAAAATCCCAAAAATCTCTAACTTTAATTCCTAATAACTTTATTTGCATAACTGCATATAACATTAAAGTAAATATTATAAACACTAATATATATATAATTAATAATAATTCCATTTTTACCACCTTCTGGTTTTTTCAATTGTACTTCTTAATTATACCATATATAACTTTTTTTTGCAAATTTTGAATAAATTTACATATTTTCTAATCTTTTCTCATTGTTTATTATAGTCATAATAATTTGAACTGTTTTTTCTAATTCATCATTTTTTATAACATAATCATATAGTCCAATTTTGGATTCTTCATATTCTAATCTACTTAGTCTTAGTTCCATTTCAGCTTCTGTTAAATCATCTCCTCTGTTAATAAGTCTATGTTTTAGTTCTTCCTTATTAACTTTTAAAAATATTGTAACTAGTTTTGTTTCATTTTTTAAAATTTTTATTAAATTTTCTGTACCATTTACTTCTATATCTTTTACTATTATTTTACCACTTTTTATTTTTTCGTTAAGCAATTTTCTAGATGTTCCATAATAATTTTCATGGTGTATATCGTATTCATAAAATTCATTATTTTTAATTTTTTCCTTAAATTCTTCTTTTGTTACAAAATGATATTGAACTCCTTCTCGTTCAAAATTTCTTGGTTTCCTTGATGTAAATGATGGAAGTGATACTACATTCTGCATTCTATTTATTAATTCATTTTTTATAGTATCTTTGCCTGCACCTGAAACTCCTGACAATAATACTAACATATTTTTCCCCTTAAATTTTCTATTATTTTTTTTCTTCTTCATTACTACTATTGCAATCATCTTCTTCTCTTACAATAGTAACTTTTCCTTCTGCAATTTCATTTGCAGCTAATGTAACAGGTGATTCTTCTTTAACCTTAGTTAAAGGTTCATCTCCCATTGCAATTTGTCTAGCTCTCTTTGATGTAGCTATTACTAATTCATATCTATTTTTTGCTTTTTCTAATAATTCTGTAACTGTTGGCTTTACAATCATTTTTCTTACCTCCATAATTTAAAATTATTCTTCTTCTTGAACTTGTGTAACTGTTGCTGAAATATCCTTATCTAATCTACCAGCAACTGTTTCTGGTTGAACTGCAGATAAAATAATATGTTCAGAATCTGTTATTATTACTGCTCTTGTTCTTCTTCCACATGTAGCATCAACAGCTGTTTTATTATCTTTTGCTTCTTGAACCATTCTTTTTATAGGTGCTGATTCTGGGCTTACTATTGCGACTATTCTTTCTGCTGAAACAATATTTCCAAATCCTATATTTACTAATTGCATAAATATCATCCTTTCTATTCAATATTTTGAATCTGTTCTCTTATGTCTTCCAACTCTGTTTTTATTTCAATAACTGCATTTGTTATTTCTAAACTATTTGCTTTTGAACCTATTGTATTTGTTTCTCTATTCATTTCTTGTATTATAAAATCTAATTTTTTTCCTATGGTTTCATTTTGATTAGATTCTATTAAGTTCTTAAATTGATATATATGACTTTTTAGTCTTATTATTTCTTCTTCAATAGAACACTTATCTGCATATATTACAACTTCTTGTGCTATTCTTGATTTATCAATTTCTTCTGTTTTTAATATTTCTTTTATTCTTTTTTCTAATTTTACTACATATTCTTCAATAAGTCCAGTAGATTTTTTATTAATTTCTTCTATTTTATTTTCTATTCTGTTTATTCTAATTAGTAAATCCTGTAATATCTTTTCTCCTTCTATAACTTTCATATCAATAATATTTGTAATAGCATTTTTTGTTACTTTTTGAATTTCTTCTTTTATTTTTTCATTTTCTTCATCGGCTTTTATTTTTAGTACGTCTGGAAATTTAGCTATATCTATAACCTCAATATTATCATTAATTTTTTCTTCTTTAGCTAATTGTTTTAGTTCATTTATATATATTCTAGCAATTTCTTTATTTATTTTTATATTATTTCCTTCTTGACTATTATTTTCAAATGTTATAAAAACATCAATTTTGCCTCTTTTTATCTTTTCAGATATTTGTTTTTTTATCGTTTCTTCTAAGTAACTTACAGTTCTAGGTATTTTTATACTTATATCTAAATATCTATGATTTACACTTTTTATCTCTATTTGATAATTTCTATTTTCTACATTTAGATTACTTTTCCCATATCCTGTCATGCTCTTAATCATTTTTTTCTACCTCTTTTTTTACTCTTTTACTTTTAGTTTTTTCTTCTATTACTTTTTCGTTCTTTATATTTTTAATCTCTTTTTTATTTTCTTTTTCATCTTCTTTTTTCTTCGTTTTTCCTTTTGTTGTAGTAGTACTTTTCTTTTTCTTAACTACATTTGTTACATCTTGATTTTTCTTGTTTTTATCTTTATTAATTTCTGTATTTTTCTTTATCTTAGTAGAAGATTTTTGTTGTGCACTTTTCTCTATATTTGGTTGTATATTTTCTTTTGTATTCTTTTTCGTAGCTTCTTTCTTTTTAGGTTCTTCTTTTTGAACTATTTCTCGTATATCACTAAGACTTTTTACCATCTCTTTTCTTCCATTAGTATATATTATTATACTTTTTAGAACAAAATATATTGAATATATATATGCTACTAATAAAGAATAGCTTTTAATATTAAAATTAAATTTAGTCGTTATATGTTCTGCTGTTAATGTATATACTGATAATACAAGTACTTCTATACCTTGTATCGCTAAATTACCATCTTCTTTTTTGTATGCCTTTTCGAATATATATATTGATATTAGTAAAAAAATCATTGTAACTATTTCTATAGATAGTTCCATATATTTGGATTGTATATTACTACTATATGCTATATTTAAACTAAGAAAATATACTATTATTACTATAGCTTTTAATAAATTCAAATATATTTTTTTTAAATATTTTTCATTTACTTCTTGTGTTCTTTTTAACATTTATCTATTCCTTCCCAAACTAAAATTTTAATTTAAATATTTTCTAATTCATACATTATAATACTTAAAACATTTAATGCCACAGTTTCAGTCCTTAATATTCTTTTTCCTAGCGTTATAACTTTAGCACCATTTTCTTCTAACATTTTAACTTCCTCTTTTTCTAATCCACCTTCTGGTCCTATTACAACTCCTATTTTTATTTTTTTGTTTTTATCCTCAATATATTTTTCTTTTATATTTTTTATGTATTCTTTTAATGTTTTTTCTTTTTCATTTTCATACGCTACAAATACTATATCATAATTTTCAATTAATTCACATATATTTTTTATATTTTTTATATCATTTATATTTGGTATTATATCTCTTTCACATTGTTTTGATGCAACTTCAGATATTTTTTGCCATCTTTGTATTTTTTTATTTTTATCTTTTTCATTTAATTTTACTATACATCTTTTCATTTCTATAGGCATTATATCATATACACCTAATTCTACCGATTTTTGTATTATATATTCCATTTTGTCTGCTTTAGGTAATCCTTGAAATATTGTAACTTGTATATTACTTTCTACATTTTGTTCAATCTTATATTTGATTTTGCATAATATGTATTCTTTTTTTATATCTTCTATAACACATAAAAAATTTTCGCCGTTTTGGCTATTTTCAATATGTATTTCATCATTTATTTTAGCTCTCAATACATTTTGTATATGATTAACATCTTCTCCTTGTATAATTATTTCATCTTGTTGTATTTGTTCTTCTTTTACAAAAAATTTTGGCATTTTTTCTCTCCCAATGTTTATAATTTATATTTTTGCTATTTCTAACTACTTTAATATGATTTTTATTATAACATATCATTTATTTTTTTTCAAATTTAAAAAAGAAAAGAACTATAATTTAGAATCTAAAAAGTATTCTTACATAATCTTTTCTTTTTTATATAACATTATTCCAATCTGTATTTAAAATAGATTTTATTTTTTTGTTATAAAACTAAAAGTTTCATAATATATTCAATTTTAATAATTTTCAGCTTTTATTTCAAAATAAGCTCTTGGGTGTGCACATACTGGGCATATTTCTGGAGCATTTTTTCCAATTACAATATGTCCACAATTTCTACATTTCCAAATTGCATCGCCATCTTTGCTAAATACTAATCCATTTTCTACATTTTCTAATAATTTTAAAAATCTTGCTTCATGTTCTTTTTCTATCTTTCCTACTTCTGTAAATAGATATGCAATATGGTCAAATCCTTCTTCTTTTGCTTCTTTTGCCATTCTGTCATACATATCTGTCCATTCATAGTTTTCTCCTTCTGCTGCTGCTTTTAAATTTTCTGCTGTTGATTTTATTTCTCCACCTTGCAATAATTTAAACCACATTTTAGCATGCTCTTTTTCATTATCAGCTGTTTCTAAAAATATTGCTGCTAATTGCTCATATCCTTCTTTTTTTGCTTTACTTGCAAAATATGTATATTTGTTTCTTGCCTGTGATTCTCCTGCAAATGCTTCCATTAAATTTTTTTCTGTTTTTGAACCTTTTAATTCCATTTTCTTTCCTCCTAAATATATTTTTATTTTATTATATTTTTTTATTTTCTATATTAGTTTATATCAATTTATTTTTGTTGTCAAGAAACAAATTTATACATTTACTTTACTGTCAAAAAATGTTATAATATAAAAATAGTACAAGTAGTGAACTACAACATAATTTGTATGGAGGAAATCTAATATGATTGATTTACTTTCACCTGTAGGTAATTTTGAGAGTTTAAAAGCAGCTATTCAAAATGGTGCAAATAGTGTATATTTTGGAGCTGATTTATTCAGTGCAAGAGCATTTGCTACAAATTTTAATATAAATGAGTTAGAACAAGCTATATTATATGCTAAAACACGTGGAATAAAAACTAACCTTACTTTAAATACATTAATAAAAAATAGTGAATTTAATCAAGCTTTTCTACTAGCAAAAAAAGCTTATGAGTTTGGTATTGATGCGATAATTGTTCAAGATTTAGGATTAGCTAAACAGTTAATAAAGCATTTTCTTAATTTAGATATACACGCTAGTACACAAATGTCTATACATAACCTACAAGGCGTTTTAGAAATGCAAAATTTAGGTTTTAAAAGAGTTGTATTAGCACGTGAACTTTCTATTCAAGAAATTGAATATATATGTAAAAATTCTAACATTGAAATCGAAGTTTTTATACATGGTGCTTTATGTATTTCTTATTCTGGTCAATGTCTTTTTTCTAGTATGATTGGTGGGCGTTCTGGAAATCGTGGAAAATGTGCTCAAGCTTGTAGATTACCTTATGAATTATTAGAAAATAATAAACAAATTGATGATGGTTATCTTATTAGCCCTCGTGATTTATGTGCGTTGGACTTTATTCCAGATTTAATTAATGCAGGAGTTACATGTTTAAAAATTGAAGGTAGAATGAAAAGTCCAGAATATGTCGCTACTGTAACTCGTATTTATAGAAAATATATTGATTTAGCAGAATCTGATGAAAAATATATTATTAATGAAGATGATAGAAAAACTTTACTACAAGTATTTAATAGAGGAATGTCTTCAAATGGTCATTTATCAAATTATCCAAATAAAAATTTAATATTTAAAGAAAAACCTAACAATATGGGATTATTTTTAGGTAATGTAGAAAAGTATAATAAAAATAAGGGGTATATAACTGTAAAATTAAAAGAACCTATTGAGATTGGAGATACAGTTTCTTTAGAAAATGAAACTGGTACTTATAATGTTTCTGAATTAATGATAAATAATAAAAATGCTAAAGAAACATCAATTGGTCAAACTGTTACTATAGGTAGAATGAAGGGTAATATTAATTTAGGTGATAAAATATTTAAAATGTCTTCTAAAAAGATAAACTTAATTGCATCTGAAAGTATAAAGAGTGAACAAAGAAAAATTCCTCTAAATTGTAAAGCAATTATTAAAAAAGGTTATCCGATTCAATTAAATGTTACATCTGCAAATAATTTAGATATTTATTATGGTTTAAATATTATATGTAAATCTAATATAATTCCAGAAGAAGCTAAAAATAAGCCTTTAGAAAAAGAAAAAGTTTTTAGTCAATTAAATAGAACAAATAATTCTTTATATGAATTTAAAAATATTGATATAGAATTAGATAATAATGTTTTTTTGCCTAAAATTAGTTCATTAAATGAACTTAGAAGAAATGCACTAAATTTAGTTTATAATTTTGCTACTAATAATGCAAAAAGAAATGGTAAAGATATTGCTTTTGATAAATTGCAAAAATCGAATAAAACATTACATTATGAAAAAACAATTTCTCTATTATTAAATATATTAAATTCTACTTTTGATTATTCTAAATTAAAAAATATTGATAATGTATATGTTCCATTAAAATATTTTCTTAATAATATTTATGATAATATTATACAAACTTTGCATAAAAACTTTAATCTTTATATTTATATGCCAACAATTATAAAATCTAATTATATTAATATCTTTTATGATGGTATTGTAAAGGCTGTTAAAAAATATAATATTAAAGGATTTATATTATCAAATATTTCTAATTTTTCTATGTTAGAAAATATAATTAATAATAAAAATTTTGAATTGATTGCTAATTATACATTTAATACATTTAATAGTTATAGTGTAAATGAATTAAAAACTCTAAAATTTAATCGATTTACCATTTCACCTGAATCTGATAAAGAGATTATATTAAATCTTTGTCGGTCGGTAATGACTTTTTACAACCTGAATTAATTATATATGGAAATACTCCTTTAATGAATATTAGCTATTGCCTTTGTGGCAATACTAATAAATGTTATCCTACTTGCTTTTCAAAATGTAACTCGAATAATAAATATTTTTTAAAAGATAGAATGAAAATGAATTTTAGAATTTTATTTGATAATATTCAAACCATTTCAACTATTTATAATAGTAAAACTACTTTTTTAAAAGCAAATGAATTTAATTCTAACTTTTTAAGAATTGATATTTTAGATGAGAATATTGATGAAATTAATGATATTTCTAATCATATATTATTAGGTAATAGATTTAATGGAAACAAATATACAAATGCTAATTTAAATCGTAATATATAAAAAATAAAAAAAATTACTCATGCAACGCCAACATGAGTAATTAATTTTTTATTTTTTTAAGTAATATTATTCTATCGTACAATCAATTTTTCACCTTCAACGCGCCACCAAATGTTTGTGCCTTCAATATTTCCAGCACCTTGTCTTGAAAATACATCGGTAGCCAACGTTCTTAATTCAAACTCTATATAATCCTTATCGTTTTCTTCGGAGTTTCTATTTACCTGTTGAGCTATTGCCTTGTATATAGCTTGGCTTATTACATCACTCCGATGTGCAAGTTGTTGTAAAATAATCATTTTGTTTGCATTTTTCATGCTTTTTTCCTCCTGAATTTTTTTTGGCGTTGAACGAAAAAAGTTTATACTATTATAATAATACCATATTTTTATGTAAAGCACAAGTCTTTTTTACAATTTTTTACATTTTTAAATTACAAGATGTTTACTACTTAAATCTATTAATAAATCCATATTATCATCTTTTGCTGATTTATTTTTTCTTATAGCACCACATTTTTGACACTTAAAAACTATTACATATCCTTTTTTCCCATCTATCTGCATACTAACAGGCATTAAATCCCCATGACATTGTTCAGCTCTATCACCTGGATTTTTGTCTACATGCTTTGAATGTAAACAATATGGACAATGATT
>CANQTJ010000063.1 GCA_947626705.1 uncultured Clostridia bacterium
TTTCATATAAACCAGCAAAAAAACTTCCAATAGAAGAATTTTTAAAACCACAAAAAAGATTTAAACATATGTTTAAACCTGGAAATGAGTGGATGATTGAAGAATTCCAAAAAGAAGTTGATAAAAGATGGGAAGAATTATTAAATTTAGAGAGGGATTAGGGGCCAGGCTTCTTTTCCCTCATATTTTTACTATCATTTTATTTCTATATTTATATATATATTTAATTTTATATATATCTTAATTTTTATATATCTATATTTTTATATTTCTTTATTTTTATATTTCTTTATTTTTATATTTCTTTATTTTTATATTTCTTTATTTTTATATTTTTTTAATGAACTTATCCTATTTTTGCCTATTCCCAATATTCTAGCTATTTCATAATCCTTTAAGTTAGTTTTTTCCTCAAGTTGTAATATTAATTCCAATAATAAATTTTTTTCTTTTAAAATTATTTCTGTTGTTTTAATTTTATATTTATTTTTAAACGCTTTAATTATTTCTTTATAATCTTGCAATATATTATCTTTCATTGATTTCGATTGTGAATATTTTTCATGTATATCTTTGAATATCTGTAAATAATCAGATGTATTAAAAATAATATATGCATTTTCATTATCTATATCATTTTTTAAATAACTATTATATGATGAAAAATAGTAATCTTCTGGATATTTAACAATATTAGCTTTAACAGGATTATAATGTATATATGGTATAACTGTAAATAAATGCTCAATATCTTTTATTTGTTCACATTTATATCTTCCTCTAAATACATATCCAACTCTTTCTTCATTTTTATTATAAAATCTCGCATATTGGAAATTGACTAAATGCATAAAAGATGATACATCATCTATTTCATCGTAATATACTAATATATGAGCATGATTATTCATAATTGCATAAGCTAATATTTTTATATTATATTTATTATAATTTTTTTTAAGCAAATTTAAATAAATATTTTTATAAAATTGTTTTTTAAAAATATCTTCCTTATTTATTCCTTGAACCATAATATGCAAAAAAGAAGATATATAATATTTTCTATTTGTTCTTGGCACAATTCCTCCTTTACATTAATTAAATAAAAAATTGGATTTATTAATGATTTATTAATATAGAATAAATTATTAAATTTTTGATTAAATAAATATTATTTGAATTAATTTTTACAAAAAAGAGGGAAAAAAAGCCTGGCCCCTAATCCCTCATATTTCTATTCTTCAACTGGTGCTTCAACTGGGCAAACTCCTTGACAAGTACCACATGAAATACATGCTGATTGATCTATAACAAATCTTTCATCTCCTTGTGATATGCATCCTACTGGACATTCTGCTGCACATGCTCCGCATGATATACATTTTTCTGTAATTTTATATGCCATTTTTTTCACCTCCTAATAGTTCATTTTTTAATCAATTTTATATTATATATATTGTGATTAATCTTCATTATTCATATTATTTTTATCTTCTTGCTCTAATTTTTCTAGTTCTTCTAATTCTTTTTTGTTTTTTAATTCTTCTTCATCAATTTTTTCTTTTGCAATATCTTTTAATACTTTTATATCTTTAACGTCATATTTTTTATATGTATATCCAAATTCGTTTTTAAATTTTACTCTTATTTTTTCTTTTAAAATTTCTACGTTATCAACTTCTCCTTCTCCATCTTCTGTTTCTACTATAGCTCCTATATTAGGAAGTTTTTTTAATTTTTCTTCATATATTTCATTTTCATATTTTAAACAACACATAAGTCTTCCGCAATTTCCAGATATTTTTGATGGATTTAATGATATATTTTGTTCTTTTGCCATTTTTATTGATACTGTTTCAAAGTTACTTAAAAATGTACAACAGCATAATTCTCTTCCACAGACTCCATTTCCTCCTATTCTTTTTACTTCATCTCTCACTCCTATTTGTCTTAATTCTATTCTTGTTTTATAGATGGCTGCTAAATCTTTTACTAATTCTCTAAAATCTATTCTACCATCTGCTGTAAAGTAAAATAGTAGCTTACTATTATCAAATTTACATTCAACTTCTGTTAGTTCCATATCTAATCCACGTTCTTTGACTTTTCGTTTACAAACTTCCATGGCTTCTTTTTCTATTTTTTTACATTCTTCATATCTTTTTTTATCTGCATTATTTGCAATTCTTATTACTTTTTTTAAAGGTTCTATTATTTTTTCATCTGGTACATATCTATTAGGGATTAATACTTCTGCATATTCTTCGCCTTGTGCTGTTTCTACAATAACCTTATCACCTTTTTTTATCTTCAAGCCTCTAGGATTAAAAAAGTATATCTTTCCTAATCTTTTAAATCTTATTCCTATAATGTTTTTCAAATTTCTATTTCACTTCCTACTCTATATCCATTAATTTATATCTAATTATTTACTGCTCTATTCTTTATTTATTATTTGTTACTAATCATCTTACAAAAGTATAATAATATTAATATTAATTTTAATTTTAATATTAATTTTAAAAATGATTTTGACCTAAGTTACTAATTTAGTTAACTTGTTCCCATAAACTTAATAACATATTATCTATACTCATATCATAATTTGCATTTACCCTTAATCTTTTTTTCGTATCTTCTACAATATTTATACAATTAGCATATTTATTTGATTTTTGTGCTAAATTTATAAGTATTATATTTATATAATCAAGTATCTCATTTTTGTCATCTTTTGTTTTATAAATCGGCTCTGAAATATTAAGTATATCAATTATATCTTTATTTTCTAAATTTAATATTATATCTCCAATCTTTTCATATTCTTCTTGCTTGTCCATTAACTTAATAGCTTTACCTATACTACCTTGAAAAGCCTCTAACATAAAATTATTGTTAATTTCCAAATTATATTTTTCTTTTATATATGTTTGTATATCTTTATTAGGTATTTTATCAAAATTAATTATCATACATCTAGATTTTATTGTTGTAAGAAAATCACTTTCATTTGCTCCAATTAGAATAATAGTAACAAATTCAGGTGGTTCTTCTAAGGTTTTTAATAGACAATTTTGTGCCTCTCCGTGTCATTTTATCACTATCATTTATTATATAAACTTTCTTATTTGATATTATTGGCTTTTCATACACCTTTTTTTGAAATTCTCTGATTTGTTCTATTTTTAAACTATTTCCTTCTGGCTCTATTATTTTAAAATCTGGATTATTAGATGTATCAAATTCTATGCAAGATTTACAACTATTACAATATTTATTTTGGTTAGTACAAAGAATCATTTTTGCAAATTCTTTAGCTATCATCTTTTTTCCTATGCCATCTATTCCTATAAATAAATAGCTATGAGATATTTTATCATTTCTTACTGTACTTTTGAATAATTTTTTAATTTTATCATTCCCTAATATAGTATCAAACATCATTGCTCCTCTTATAATTACAATATGAATCTAATTTAATTTAGTCTATCTTTCCCCATAAATTTAATGGCCAAATTCTTATCCAAACTTTACTTTCTATTTTTTCTAATGGAATACAACCAAAAGCTCTACAATCTGTACTATGACCTCTATTATCTCCCATTGCAAAAACACAATTTTCAGGAACTATAAAATCTTCAAATCCTACTCCTACTACATCTGTTACAACTCCTGATTGTAAATAATTTTCTTCTAATTCTTCCTCATTTATATACACTTTACCGTCTTTTATTTCTACGTGTTCTCCTGGTAAAGCTATTACTCTTTTTATATAACTATCTTTACCTATTTCTAATACATAATAAGAAAATTTTTGCCATAAGTTTTTAGGTTCTTCTTCGTATTTTGCAACTGGATTGCTTTCATCTATTTCACTAAATGAGTATGCCTTCTTAGTTGGTGCTTCAAATGTTATTATATCTCCTCTTTCTGGCAATTTTTTTATTGTTCTTCCCCATCTATTAAGCCATAATCTTTGGTCTTGCACTAAAGTTGGGAACATTGAAACTTGTTTAACTATTGTTGGTGTTCCTATAAAGTATCTAAATAGTAATGCTAAAACTATTGCTATTACTATACAATAAAACCATTCTAATATATTTTTTACTTTTTCATTCATTTTACATATCTCCTAATCTTTTGCTAAATTTTAGTTATATATCATTTCTTTGAATGCAATATTAATATTTTTTAATTATTTTACAACATATAACTTATTCTACATCTTATACATTATACATTAATTTAATTCAATTATCAATAAAAATTTATTTAATCTTTGTATTTTTTTACAGAATAATGTTTTTTTATTGTTTAGTAGGTACTCTTATAACAACTTCTGTACCTTCTCCGACTTTACTTTTAATATCAATACTTCCACCATTTTTATCCAAAATTTCTTTAGCTATTGAAAGACCTAAGCCTGTCCCACCCATTTCTCTTGTACGTGCTTTATCTACTCTATAAAATCTCTCAAAAATTCTAGATAAATCTTCTTCTGGAATACCAATACCATTATCAAAAATCTTTATATAAGCATCATTATATACAAATCCAACATAAATCTTAATTTCACCATTATCATGTGTATACTTTATACTATTTGTCAAAATATTTAAAACCACTCTTTCAATATCATCTTTATCAGCATACACTAAAGGCACATCAGCTGTAACAAAACAATTAACTTTATGTCCTTTTTTCTTTATCTCAATAGCAAGTTTTTCTTGACACTTTTTTACTAATTCTCCTAAATCAAATGATTCCTTTTGTGTCTTTTTCTTATTGCTATCATATCTAGAAAGAGTTAATAAATCTGTAACTAAACGAGCCATTCTTCTTGATTCAGATGCAATAACATTTAAAAATTTATTTTGTGTTTCTTCATCATATCCACCTTCTAACAGAGTATCTGCATATCCCATAATTGAAGTTATTGGTGTTTTTAATTCGTGTGATACATCTGCTACTAATTCTTTTTGCATATTATCTAATTTAACATGCTCTGTTATGTCTTGAATTACTGCAATAACTCCATCTGGTCTATCTTCTTGATTTTTAAATGGTGCAAATAGAACTTTAACATATCTATCATCTACTTGTATTCTCTGTTCTGTTGAAGTCCAGCTTTCTAGATAAATTACTTTTTCCATATTTATATCCAAATTAAATTTTCCAAAAATATCATAAAATCCATTATCTTCTGGACTGATACTTAGAAATTTTTTAGCTGCAGGATTTATCAGTATAATTTCTCCTTCCATATTAAAAGCAATTATACCATCTGTCATGTGTAACAATATTGTTTCTATTTGATTTTTTCTTGAAGATACTTCATTAAGCTTATCTCTTAGTTCAGCTCTTTCATCTCCTTTTATAAACTTATTTTTTGGACATATTATATATCTACTTAAAATCAATGAAATTACTGTATATAACAATATAAAAGCTATAACTATTATTGCTATATAATTTTTAGCTTGAACTTCAATATTATTTATTTTGTTTAATATTTCTGTATTATTTCCTTCTTGTGCCAATATATTTTGAATTTCATTTATTGATGTTATATAAAAAAAACTTAAAGTTCCTATAATTATAAAAGTACAAATTATAGAAACTATTATAATTCTAGACTTAATATTTTTATACATTTTTATTTTATTTTCCCCTCTTAGCAATTTTTACTATTTCTTGATATATTTTTTCTTCAACATTATATGTTGAAATTTTTAATGCATTTTTTGACATTTGTAATTCCATATTTTTATCTAAAACTATTTCTTCTATTTGTGCATTTAATTTATTATCATTTAATTCATCATTCAATATTATTTTTGCTGCTCCAACATTTTCTAAAACTTTTGCATTATATAATTGATGATTATTACTTACATTAGGCAATGGTACTAATATTGAAGGTTTGCCTAAATTTGATATTTCTGTTATTGTCATTGCACCACTTCTTGCAACAATTAAATTTGCAACATTCATAACTTCTTCCATATTGTAAATATATGGTACTAATTTTGCATTTTCAATATTATTTATACTTATATTTTTATCTTGCAATTGTTGCTTAATAATATCATATTGTTTTGGTCCTGTTGCCCACATAATTTGATAATTTTTATTTAATTTTTTTTCTAATATTCCAATAATAGATTCATTAATCTTTTGTGCACCCTGACTTCCACCAAAAATTAAAACAATTGGTTTGGTTTGGTTAAGTCCTAATTTTTTTAATATTTCTAACTTCTCATTTATATTATAATCTCTTTTTACTATCTTTACTGGTGTACCAGTATAAATTACATTTTTTGCATTTTTCAATCTTTGCTGTGCATCTTTAAAAGAAATCAAAATTGTATCTGTTCTTTTTGCTAACATTTTTACTGCTTTTCCTGGGAAAGCATTGCTTTCATGTAATAATGTTGGTATTCCTAAATGGTGTGCAGATGAAATCGTTGCTCCACAAATATATCCACCTGTTCCTATTACAATATCTGGTTTAAAGTTCTTTATTATTTTTTTTGCTTCTCCATACCCTTTAAAAGTTTTATATAATTTTTTAATATTATCAATACTTAGCTTTTTACTTAACCCATAAGCATTTATTGTTTTTAATTCATATCCTGCTCTTGGTACTAAATCATTTTCCAATCCTCTTGTGGTACCTATAAATATTATATTGGAATCTTTTTCTTTCTCTTTTATTTTATTAGCAATTGCAATACCTGGATTTATATGTCCAGCAGTACCAGCAGCAGCAATTATAACTCTCATCTAATATTCATTCCTTTCTAGATTTTCTAAAAGACACTATTAGCAATCATAATAATTAACTCCCTTTTGCACCAGCTCGTGAGATATTTAAGAGCACTCCCATTTCGCATAATAAAATAAACAATGCTGTTCCACCGATAACTAAAAAATGGTAATGGCATACCTGTTGCTGGCATAGATGAAGTAACAACTGCAACATTTATTATAACTTGTATTGCTACTAATGCTGTAATTCCAACTGCTACTAAACTTCCAAACATATCTGGTGCTCTCATTGCAATTAAAACTCCTCTCCAAATAAAAATTGCAAATAAGATTAATACAATTGCACACCCAATAAATCCTAATTCTTCAGATAATATTGAAAATATAAAATCATTATGTGGTTCTGGTATATATAAATACTTTTGTTTACTATCTCCTAATCCTACTCCAAATAATCCTCCTGAACCAATAGCATATAAACTTTGTATTACTTGCCACCCTTCGTCTTCTTTATATTTCCAAGGATCTAAAAATGTTACAAATCTTTCAAGTCTATATGGAGCTATTGCTATTAATAATGTTAATCCTGGTATTCCAACTCCCAAACCTGTAAATAAAAAATGTTTAAATTTACAACCTGCTACAATCATCATTATACAAACAATTCCTATTATAACCACAGATGCACTTAAATGTGGTTCTAATAATAGTAGTCCTATTATTGGTACTAAATATAGCATATTTCTTATTAGTCCTTTTCCATATAATTGTAAGCTATCTCTATTTTTTATTAAAATTCCTGCAAAAAATATTATCATCAAAAACTTGACTAATTCAGATGGTTGGAAAGATAATGTGTCTGTAACATAAATCCATCTTTTTGCTCCATTTCTTGATTTACCTATAATTTTTACTGCTGCTAATAATATTACTGATAACCACCATGCTTGTTTATAAAATTTTTGATAAAATCTATAATCTATTTTAGAAATAAAAGCCATAGCAACTAATCCTAAAATAGCAAAAATTAACTGTTTTGAAAAATATGCGTAACTATTACCACTTTCTGAAAGTGCAGATGGTGAACTAGCAGATAATACCATTACTAATCCTATTCCCAATAGTAATAAAATCGTTATTACCAAAGTAAAATCTATTGGATTATTTAAAAAACTAGAAAAACTTTTTTCTTTACTTTTTTTTGCCATTAATAATCCTCCCTATTATGTTACAATTAAATAATTTTTAGTGCAATAAAACAAACAACTAAAGTTATTAAAGAAAAAACTACTACTACTTTGTTTTCCCTCCAACCTGATAATTCAAAATGATGATGTAATGGTGCCATTTTGAATATTCTATTTCCTGTCTTTTTAAAATATGCAACTTGCATTATTACAGATAAAGTTTCTAAAACAGGAATAATAGCTATTAAAATCAATAATAATGGCATCTTTAAATATAATGCTAAACCTGAAATTATCCCTCCAATCATAAGTGAACCTGTATCACCCATAATAACTTTAGCTGGATGTAAATTAAATATTAAAAATCCTAATATAGCTCCTATAACAATACTACCAAAAATTGATACTTCATAAATACCCTTAGTAATACCTATAACCACTAAACAAGTTATAATAATTGCTGAAACACTTGATGCCAATCCATCTATACCATCTGTAAGATTAATTGCATTTGTAGTAGCTAATATAACTATAATAGCAAGTGGTATATATAAATATAATGGAATATTTATATAGGTATTCCATATAGGTATATATGTTTCACTACCTAGTTTAACTCCTTGTATTAAAAATAGTACATATATTACCGCAATTATTAAAAGTCCAAACATTTTATAACTTGGTTTTAATCCTTCAGTATTTTTTAAAACCAATTTTTTAAAATCATCTATAAATCCAACTATTCCAAATCCAATGGTAATCAATAATAATGGCAATATTTTTTTACCTAATTCTTCATTACCTATAAACGATAAAAATATGTATACGCCTGTTACTACAATAATAATTGAAATTATCATTATAATTCCACCCATTGTAGGCGTACCCTGTTTTTTTAAATGTGATGCAGGTCCATCATCCCTTTCAATCTGCCCGACTTTTAATTTTTTTAATATTGGTATTGTTATTATTGCACAAATTACTGATATTGCAAAAGTTATAATCAATACTTTTATTTCAAAATTCAAATCTATCAAACCTTTCTATATTACTTCTTTTGTTTATTCTATACTCTATTTCATTTTATTAATAATATCTTTTACTATAACTCTTTCATCAAAAGGATATTTTTTACCATTTATTTCTTGATATGGCTCATGTCCT
>CANQTJ010000064.1 GCA_947626705.1 uncultured Clostridia bacterium
CATGACTAAATTTTTTTTCTCCTGTAACTTTTCCAACTAATGTTAAATAGTTGTTTTCTAAATAATTTGTATCCAATTTTTTTCCTCCCTTATTTTTTATATACAAAACTATTATTTTGTATAAGTTTTCTGTAGTTTGCTTTAATGCATACTAACAAACATCTATATGTATATGTTTGCATTTATGTTTTTTCTTCTTAGTACATTTATTATTATACACTATTTTTTTGGTTTTGTCTACATAAAAAGTTAAATTTATTTAAATTTTGTATTTTTTTCCACTATTAATATTTATTCTATATTTAATTATACTCCTTATTGTAACGTTTATACTTTATAATACTAATATTTTTGCAAATTACAGATTTTTTGGTTATAAGTTCAATATTTATATATATTGTTTATATATATACTTATATATATTTATATAATTATATATTTTATTTTAACGTTTGAACTCCTTGAGAATTTATTTTATAATTTTCTTTATATATTAGTTCAGAAATTGGTACTATTTCATATCCCTTTTGCTTAATATTTTTTAATATCATATCCAATGAATCAGCTGTATGTTTTGTTCCATTATGTGTTAAAATTATATCTCCAGATGATAATTTTGTATTTAATCTATTCCACATTTCATCACCAGTAATTCCGTTTATAATCTAATGTGTCTAAACTCCATTGAATACTGTAATATCCTTTATCATTTGCTGCTTTTATAACAGTATTATTGTATTCTCCATAAGGTGCTCTATATAGATTTGTTCTTTTTCCTATAATTTTTTCTATTTTATCATTACTACTTTCTATTTCATTTATATTTTCTTCATAGCTTAAATTATTAACATGCGGATGTGTGTTACTATGACTGCCTATTTCGTGTCCTGCTTGATATATTTTCTTTACATATTCAGGAAACTTGTTTATCCAATCTCCTACCATAAAGAATGTTATTTTTACGTTATTTTTTTGTAATATTTCTAATATCTGGTCTATATCATCTGCATTCCAAGCACAATTCATTGTTAATGATACCTTATTTTCTGTTGTTTCAACTTTGTATATTGGCAATAGTTTATCTGTACTTGAAGATGCTTCTACTGTTTCTCTTTGTACAAATTTCACATTTGTTGCCATATAAAGTAAAACTATAACTGTTAATATTGATACTAAATATGTATATATTTTTTCTTTGCTAAATACTAAAAACATTTTATCACCTTATCAATATATATTCTCTTATTATAATTTTATTCATATAAAAAAATTAAATTATATTATTATCTTCGATTTTTAGATTTTTTACATATCATAATATTATTTGTGTGCAATAACTGTTATTACTCCTTGTTTTAACCAAAAAAATTTAGGAAGGTGATATAACCCACCTCCCTAAGGATTTTCCTCTAATAAAGACTTTAATTTCTCATACAAGTCTTTTATCAGAGTTGAATTTTCGACTTCTTCAATTAAAGCATTCGCTTCGGAATACAATTGCAAAATCTTTTCTGCTTCTTCGAGATATTCTATCTCGAAACCCTCAGCCGGTCTGCTGTCACAAAACTTTCTTATTTCCTCTTTAATTTTTAAGAAATCTCCATTCATTTTTCTTTCTCCTTTCAAATACATAAAGTATACTTATATTATATCATTTTTTACATTTTATGTCAATTTTAGTTTTTTCTTTATTTTTTCTATTATCTTTTGTATAAAATTTTTCTTTTTTATTATTGTTAAACTTGTTTCTTCTACATTTTCTTCATTTCTTTTCTTCTTTTTTTCAAATATATTATCTGTCCTATATTTTTCTGCGTTTTTATTATCTATATCATAAATTTCTTTCCTATCATTAATTTTAATTTGTGCTTTCTCTTCTTCATCCGCCCAATATTCAATATATAAATTAGCAATCAATATTTTTGTTAATTTTGATATATTTTGATTTTCAAAATTTTTTTTACTATCATAAATATATATATAATCATTATCTTTATTTTTTATATAATTTTTTATTTTATCTTTTGGTATTTTATTTAAATCACTTTTTGATATATATTTCAATATCTCTATTAGCTCAGTATATGATTTAGCGTAATCTTCTTTAGTATATATATCTATCATTATTTTTCTCCTCTTTTATCATTTTCAATTTCATTTATATTCACATTATTTTCATGAATATTAACGACTTGTCTTTCTTTAGCAGTAGTTTCACTTAATGCACTTTTGCCTATATTCTTTGCATCTAAAAATTTATTTCCAATATTAACTATATAATTTAATTGTTTTTTTGGTAATCCAAATTTTATTGCAAAATAATATATTTCTCTTGCATTTAAACCAATATTATATAAATTTAAAATATCACTTTTATTAATATCTTCTGGTAATTTCCTGTTTAGTCCTAAATGCTCTTTTATTGTTTTACTTTTATCTCCTTCATACTCTATAGGAATAGCTGAACTATATTCATAAAGTTTTCCTGTATAATTTGGTAATATTTCTTCATCTAAATTTTGTTTTAATTTATCTACATCTTCTTGTGAAATTTGACCTAATTGTAATTTCTTATTTAAAATACTGCTTACTGTTTTTTTTGCATCCATTAAAATATATTGCATTTGTTTACCAAAATGTACACATATCTGCCCATAGTACGGTAAATCTATAACAAAAGAATCTTTTTTATTATTGTCTTGTCTATATCCATAAGAAATAAAGTCTGTATATTCTATCTCTGTTTTGTTTAAAATATATAAACTTGCTATTAAATCTTTCATAGCTATAGATTTCCATCTTAATAGTGCTACTTCATTTTTATGATATAAGTCTTTTTCTTCTGGAGATAACTGTTCACTTTTTATTCTATTTTTATAATATTTAGACATTCTATTAGACATAAGCATTAACAATGCCATATTAGTAATTCCGTCAAATTGATCTGTGGCATCTACTGTTCCTAGCGTTCCTTCTAAATAATCTATTTTTGTATATGTACTCTTTATTACAGATTTTATATCATCATTTGGTAATTCTATAAGTGAATTTTTAAATCCATCTTCATTTTCTTTTCTTTGTATATATATAAATCTTTTTATTTCATCTATACTATTCACTTTTAAAAATGTATTAGTAGTTTTTTGTAATTTCATATAAATATTTCTATAGCTATCATATACAAGTGTTTCTTTTGCATTTATCATATTTTCTCATTCCCTTTCAAGGACATTCCTTTTCAATAAGTAATCAAAAAATCTATCTTTTTTTAAATCAGAATTATTAGAATCTATAAATTTTATAATTCCTTTATTCTCACTATTGTTAATCAAATTTTTTTCTAGTAATACATCTTTTAAATGTTTTGCTAAATTAGGCGCTCCATTAAAAAATTTTACATCTCCTAATACTTGTACTATTTGTTGTTTAATTAATGGATAATGTGTACAACCTAAAACAACATTTTCAACTTTTCCTGAATATTTTGAAAGATTTTCTTTTAAATAACATTTTATTTTTTCTTCATTACCATTTTCTATAATATCAGCAAGACCTTTACAAGCTAACAAATAAGTTTTATGATTATCATATTTTTCATATAATTTATGGAATTTTTCACTTTCTATTGTCCCCTTTGTTGCCATTACTAATGTAGGTTTATCATAGGCAAAATCATATACCATTTTATACGCAGGTTCTATTGCTATTATTATTTTTTCAGGATATTTTTCTCTTAATTTTTTTGCTGATTTTGCACTAGCTGTATTACATGCAATTACTATCGCTTTACATTCTTTTTGTATAAAATAATTTACAATATTATCACATATATTATATATTTCTTCTTCTGTTTTGTCACCATACGGATTATTTTTTGAATCGCTATAATATATATAATTTTCATTAGGTAATACTTTTAGTATTTCTTCTAAAACTGTTACTCCTCCTATTCCAGAATCAAAAATTCCTATGCTTTTTTCTATGTTCATATAAAACTTCCTTTGCTACTTTATTAATATTTCACTTTTTATAGATTCGTTTAACATACTTTTAAATTTTTCAGCATCTTCTTTTGTTCCAACAATACTGCCATAATGTACAGGAACAGCAATTTTAGGCTTTATTATATTTATTAGTTCTGCCGTTTCTTTGCTATCCATAGTATATGTTCCTCCATTTGTTTTTTATTTATTCTAATGCTATTATGGCATAATACTTCTATATTTTCTAACATATTTTCTCCTCTTTTATTTATCTTTTATAATATAATAAATATACTACAAACATTATTAATTTGCAAGAAAAAAAGCATAAGATTTCCTACAAAATGAAAATTTAAGGTTACAATTCATATCTAGTATCTTAATTATATATTTAACCTTTCTATAAAACTTTTTAAACTGTGAATTGTAATAATTTAAGAAAATCTTATACTCACCATATTTATCTATTTAAAAAATATATAGTCAAATTTAAATAAGAAGCAAATAATATCCATAATAAGTATGGTATTTGAATAATCCCTGCTATTTTATTTTTTTCGTAAAACTTTTTAATCATAATAATAACAGCTATAATAAGTATTATTATCCAAATAAAAGCAAATAATCTCCATTTAAATACAAAAAAGAAAATAGACCATAATGCATTAATTGCTAATTGCATATAATATATTCTATCAATTTCTTCATCTGTTAAATTTTTACTTTTTATTATTCCATAAGATACTCCCATTAAAATATATAAAATAGTCCATACTATTGGAAATAAAATGCTTGGAGGTGCAAATGTAGGTTGTTGCAACTCATTATAATCCATAAAATTTGAAACAATCAATCCTACTACGCCTCCAACTATTACTGGAACTAAAATAGATTTTATGTAAGTAATTATTTTATTCATACTTTTTCCCCCCTATTATAATTTATGGAAAAAAATATAATATATGTTTAATTTTATTTTTTTTGTACATAATAAAAAAAGAAGTATGATTAAAATATTTTGAATACTTAATCTTTGTATTAGTACCAAATTTTTGATAATAAATTTGTGTGCATTTATTTTATTGTATAGGAGTGTTATTTATGGAAAACAAAAATTTAAATATTCTTGACGAAGTTAACAAAGGTGCTACTATGGGTATGGACGCTATTTCAATAGTATCTGAGAAAGTATCAAATGATAACGAATTTAAAGGAGTTTTAGATACTGAATATAAAAAATATGAAAAAATCTCTCAAAGAGTTAATGACTTATATTCAAATTATAGTGACAAAGAACCTCATGAAACTAATGCTATGAATAAAATGATGACTTGGTATGGTATACAAATGAGAACAATGACTGATGATACTACCTCTAAATTATCAGAATTATTAATGCAAGGAACCAATATGGGAATTATTGAAGGTAGACGTTTAATGAATCAAAATCCTGAGGCTGATTCAGATGTTAAAAATATTTTAAATGATTTTGTTGTTATGCAAGAAGATAGTGTTGAAACACTTAAAAAATATTTATAGACAAGAACAAAAGCGGACATTATTAAAATTTTCACTATTTAGAAAATTTTAAAGTCCGCTTTTTGTTTGTCTGCGAAAATATGAAAAAACTGAAACTTAAAGATTATTATCTTTAAACTATTCTACTTCAATTAATTCGTATTCTTTGCTTCCTATACCTAATTCTTCTGCTACATCTATTGTATGTGTTCCTTGTCTTGAGTTTATCCTCTCTAATAAATGCTCTTTTCCTGGATCATCTGATTTAATAACTAAATCTATACATGCTTGATCTATTGCAACAGGATCTAAAGAAGCTAAAATACCGATATCCTTTATACAAGGATCTTCAGCAACATTACAACAGTCGCAGTCAACTGACATATTACACATAACATTTATATATGCTATATTTCCTTTAAAATAGTTAACAACTGATGATGCACTATCTGCCATAGCTTCTAAAAATTTAGTTTGCTCTACTTTAAACATATCTTCATAAGAGCCATTTTCTTTACCAACACAGTGTATATATCTTTTTCCTTTGCTTGATGCAATACCTATTGATAATTGTTTTAAAGCTCCTCCATATCCTCCCATTGGATGTCCTTTAAAGTGTGAAAGTACTAACATTGAATCATAATTTTCTAAATTTTTTCCAACATAATTCTTTTTTATAACTTTACCATTTGGAATTTCTAATATTGCATCTGGTCCTTCCTCATCCATGATATCAACATTAAAATATTTAGACCAACCATGATTTTCCATTAGCTTTTTATGTTTTTCTGTTGTATCTCTAGCTCCTTCATACGCTGTGTTACATTCTACTACTGTCCCTTTAATATAATCTACCATTGGTTTCATAAATTCAGGTTTAAGATAGTTTTGGTTTCCTTCTTCTCCTGAGTGAACTTTAATGGCAACTTTTCCTGTTAAGTCTTTTCCTAACATTTTAAATAATTTTACGATATTTTCTGGTTTAATATCTTTTGTAAAGTAAACTTTTGCTTTTTCCATCTTATCACACCCTTCTTTCTTATTAATTAATATTTTACTATATTAATTAATAATTTTCAATTAAATTACAAATATTTCCATATTTTTTTGTTAGATTGCTACATAATAATGTTTTTTAAATAATATTAATTAAAAATGCTAAAATATAATATTTAATGAAATGACGAATGTGCATGGAAAAATTTTAGAAATTATTTTATATTATATACCTTTAAGTTTTTTATATTTCGAATAAAAGTATACTCCTCCACCTATCAAACAAATCATAAATATTAACATACCTGTTCCAACACCAGTTTTTGGTAAAATTCCTTTCGCTGTTGTAGGGTCATCTGTTTTAGTAGAAGTAGTATTAGTTTTAGTTGTATCTGTTTTTTGTCCATTTGTTTTATCTTTATTATTTGTATTATCTGTATCACTTGATGTTGCAGTTACTGTAACTGTACATGTTGCCTTTTTACTTCCATCTTGTGAAGTTACTGTAATAATGGTAGAACCAACTTTTTTAGGTGTTATTTTTCCTGCATTATCAACAGTTGCAACTGACTCATCGCTTGAACTCCATGTTACAATTTTATTTGTGGCATTTGAAGGACTAAAAGTAGGTGTAAGAGTCAAGGTTTTACCTAATTGTACAGTTGCTGTTTTTTGTAATGAAATACCTTCTAATGCAATATCAGCTCCTAAATTATCTACTAATATGTACCCATAAATATCCTTAATGTTTTTTCCTGAAAAATAAACCCATAAATAATATAATCCAGTATCTGGAGCTTGTATTATTTCAGTAGGATATCCACCTCCATTTTCACTACCATACTCACCTATCCAATAACTCCATGTTGTCCAATTAGAAGTAGGTATAGTATCTTTTAATATATTTTGTAATTCATAAAAATCTCCATTTTTAGCTTTAATCTCTCTATACTTATTAATAACATTTTCATCTGTTATCTTCTCATATTGATAATATGCTTCACTATTTTTTGGATTTCTTAATTTTATATCTATACTACTATTTTTTCCAATTATAGGGAAGTCCTTCCCATTACTTATTACTGGACAGTTATTTACTTTTAAATATGGAATTTTCAAATCTACACTATACGGTTCTAAAACAATTTTACTTATTGTTTTATCTCTTATTGTAATATATCCTGTGTCAACAACATTTATTACTTCTCTAATTTCATTATTCGTTGTCATAAGGTCTATAGTTGCTGTAGTAGCCGTAAATTGCATTATTGAATACCAATTTTCAACTTGTGTTGTTGCTGTTTTTGTTAGTCCATATTCATAATCATGTGTTGTGTCTAATGCTAAACCTGTAAAATTAAATTTCATACTACCATTATTTGAATATACATTTCTTGTTACTCCTACTGTGGCTTTTGATACATTAGGTACTAATAATAATAATATACTTACAATTAATATCATTATAATAATCTTTGTAATATTTTTTTCTCTAGTCATTTTCTATCCCCCTTTTTTTCTTTAGACTATTTCTACAATTTTTTAATACTTATTATATATAACTAAATTCTAAAAATGTCAACAATTTAACAAAATTTTTTACATTAACAAAATTTTTTACATTTTTTTATAATGTATTACTAGTTAAATTTAAAAATAAAAAAGCACCCAAACTTTCATGGGTGTCATTTTATTCTACTTATAGCCAATCCATCTCCAACCTCTAATATTTGAGTTTCTAAGTTAGGATTTTCAGACACTTGTTTTATATATTCTCTCAAGTTTCTTACAGCTGTTCTCTGTTTATGCTTATTATAATCACTCATAACATAACCTTTATATAAAACATTATCTGCAAATATCAATCCATCTGGATTTATCATTCTTAAAGATTGATTTAAGAAGAATGGATATTTTCCTTTTGCTGCATCAATAAATACCATATCATATTTTTCATTTAATGTTGGCAATATATCTACTGCATCTCCTTCATATATATTGATTTTTTCTTCTACTCCAACTTTTTTTATATTTATTTTTGCCTCTTTTATTCTTTCTGCATCTCTTTCAATTGTATCTATTTTTCCATTCTCTAATAAAAATTCTGAAAAACACATTGCAGAATATCCAACTGCTGTCCCTATTTCTAATATTCTTCTAGGAGGATTATTTTTTATTTCTTTTTCAATTACTTCTAAAGTGTCGTCCATTATTATTGGTATATGTTCTTCCAACGCTTTTTGCTTTATTTTTTTAAGTTCTTCTTTATTCATTATTTACTTTATTCCTTCCTAAGAGAACTACTACTTATTTCTATTAGCTCTTTCTCTTTCTTTTGAATCAAGTATTTTTTTTCTTAATCTAATAGATTTAGGTGTTACTTCAACTAACTCATCATCTTGTATAAATTCAATAGCTTTTTCTAATGACATTTGAATTGGTGGAACTAATCTTAATGCATCATCTGAACCAGATGCTCTTGTATTTGTTAAGTGTTTCTCTTTACATACATTTATAGCTAAATCTTCT
>CANQTJ010000065.1 GCA_947626705.1 uncultured Clostridia bacterium
TATTTATATTGTTAAACTAAATAGTGTATTATTTATATCATAAATGTAATAAATTGTAAATGCTTTTTTATTATTTTTATTAATTATGTAAATATATTTTAATAATATTAATAAAAGAACAGATAATATTGTAACTGTTCTTTTATTAATTATTTTCTTAATTTTTATATTCCTTCTCCATTTACTATTACTGCACGTGAGGTGTAAGTTTTACTAATATTAGCGTTATTACTACCCGTAAAACTGGTAGCTCCTGGCCCCTCTTTATGAGATCCATCATCATTTGCAAATCCAAAGATTACACCATTGTAATTTCTTAGAATACCACCTGGATGAGCATAAATTTTGAACCACCAAGCCGAATCATCTACTTTTAAAGTTTGTTTATAATAATAAATATTCTGAGCTCCATGCCATCCTTGTGTTTCAAGTAATGCATCTCCACTTTTTTTATTATCACTAAGGGTATAATAATTAATATATCTATTAGCATAATTTGTTTTTCCCATATAATCGGTAAATTGTGCTGCTACCCACTCTTTATTCCCTTCTATTTTTACTCCTGTTGGATTTCCTGTTGTTGTTTCTCCATTATTTATTTTATCTGGTTTTCCATAAGATGATGCTGATAATAATGCCATTGCCCCATATTCTGTATTTTTCTGCATATGTATATCTAATTTATTTGATTCTCCTGTAGCTGTTAAATTTGTAGTATTGATTTCTTCTTGTAACCCTAATGTTCCTCCTAATGTTTCCATTTTTCTTATCTCTGTCATCCATGTATTTCTATTTTTTGTTACTACTGTATTCCCATTTGCTTGTAATGCTGCTTGCACTGTATTTATTTGAAATATTAGTGAAAAACTCATTATTAACATTAATATTATTAATATTTTTTTAGTTTTCATATATTTAACCTCCATTATTCTTATTTTTCTTTTATATTTTCATATCTATTCACTATTGCTAAGCTCATATTTACTTATCCAGTATCCCTTTAACTGTTCATCATCAGTTTGCACTCCATCATTATTTTTATCCCACCAGAATGCTTCTGGTATTTGATATCCTGGAGTCGTCTTTGTATCAGTCCCTTCTAAGAAGTTTACTTCTATTCTTCTATTTGCTGTACTTTCTACTGCTCTATCTCCTAAAATTCTATATTCATATCTTGGTATCCATACAAAATAGCTTGTCATTGTTGCATTTTCTTGTATTTGTCCATCTTCTACTGTTCCATCTGTTACTACTATATTAGCCCATTTACTTTGGCTGTAATCATACCAATTCTCTGGGATATTTATTGGTACATTATTTTCTCCTAATTGTACTTTATCTCCTATTTTAGGACTTCCATCTTCATTATATGTTACGTAATATGTTTTATCTAAATTAAATCCTTCAAATTCTGGTGCATTTTCTTTTTTCGTTGTTACTTTCTTTGTTATTGAACCTACATATTTATCGCTTTCTTTTTCTCTTACTATTATATTTATTGTGTATGTTTTATTTGATTCTAATCCTGCGTATACATAGTGTTCTTTATTATCTGTTCCTTCGTAATCCTGTTTTTTTCCGTTTAGATAATATTCATATTTTAGAGCTATTGGTGTTTCTACTGTTTCCGTTTCTTCTTCTACACCATCTTTTGGTACTTGCTCTGTTGTTTTCGCATTATCTATTAATGTTCCTTTTATATCTTTTACTCTTATTAAGTTACTTGATACTGCAAGTTCTGCATCTAATCTTTTTTCTTTTTCTTCTGTACTTAACTCATACTTTGATATCCAATATCCCTCTAACTGTACTTCTTGCCCATCATCTGTTTCAGTAGTAAATGCTTCTGGTATTTGATATCCTGTTTCTACTTCTATCCCTGTTCCTTGTATAAATCTTACACTTGTCCTTTGACTCGTTGTATCTAGTCTATACTGATATCTTGGTATCCATACAAAGTAACTTTCTAGTCCATTGTTTCTTGTTACTATGTTTGCCCAACTTGCAAATGTGTAATTATACCAGTCCTTTGGTGGATCTTCACTGATTGGCGTTTCGTTATGTTCGTTTCCTTTTTCGTCCCAATATACATAAAATGTTGTATCTTTATCAAATCCATCTAAATTAGGTTCATTTACTTCTGTTAGCTCTAACTTTTTAGTCATACTTCCTACTATTCTTCCTTGTTCATCTAATGCTGTTACATTTATTACATTATCTTTATCTGGCGTTGCATTTGTAAATGAATAATTTTCTAATTCTGTTTTTGTCTGTTGTATTTCACCATTTATTGCATAAGTATATTGTGTTATTTGTTCTTTTTTACTTTCATTTACTTTAAAGTTGCTAACATTAAAATTTTCCATACTAGCTGTTAAGTTATAATCTATTGTATATCCTTGTAAATCTGATAATTCATATTTACTCATCCAATATCCTGATATTGATACTTCTATTCCATTCTCATTTCCCCATTCAAATGCTTCTGGTATTTTATATCCTTCTGATTCTAATTCCTCCCATGTTTTTTCTTTTATTGTATTTGTATCTTCATCTTTATATTTATATTTGTTATATACATCTATAAATATTACTTCTGTTCTTTCGTTTCCTTTTGTATTTCCATTTGCTATTTTATATGCATATCTTGGTATCCATACATAATAGCTTTCTACTCCATTGCTTTCTACATAGATATTCGCCCATTTTTTATCTTTATAGTCATACCAATCATCTGGTGGATTTTCTGTTATCCATTTTCCTGGTTGCAATTCTCCGCCTTCGCCTGTAGGAACTAAATATCTTGTAAATTCTTTTTCTAATCCTTCTTCTATATTGGGTGCATTTACGTATATTCCATTTACTTCCTTATAAGAATCTTTTCCTGTTCTTGGTTTTTCAAATTGTATTTTTTCTTCTTTTACTTCCTCATCTGGTAGTTTTACTTTAAATACATAGTCTGTCATATCTTCTGTAATGTAATCAAATGCTATTTTCTTTTTTCCATTACAGTTTAATATCATTTTATTTTCTGGATATTCTATTGTTTCTATACCTTCTGGATTTGTTACTGTTACTAATATTGAATATTGATTTGTGTTTATGTCGTATTTTTTTAGTTCATATTTAAAGCTATATTCTTCCTCTTTTTGTATTGTATTTCTTATTGTATCTACTATTCCATGAGGAATAAACATAATTATACTTAATATTATTATGCTTATTATAAATGAAATAACGATTATCGCCTTTTTTTTCTTATTTGTTTCCATTTACTATTTCCTCGCTCTCCGTTTTTTTATTTATTAATTTAATTTTATAGCATGCTTTATTTTATTTCAATGTCACGTTTTTTTATGTGTTATCTCCTCTTGTTACGGATTATTGAATATTATGTAATTTGGTTGTTAGTATTTCTTTTTGTTTAAATTTGTGTTACAAAATGTTAAATACTGCGTTTATGCTTTAAGGAAACTGTGTTTAGAAAGAATTTAAAAAGATACCACATTTTTTTGTAGTATCTTGATTTTAATTTATATTAATTTTTCTATTTCTTCTTTAGTTAATTCTGTAATCTCTATTATCTCTTCTATTGATTTTCCTTTATTTATCATCTTTTTTGCAATTTTATATTAATAACGTTTATAGTTATTAAAATAATATTTGTATTATTTGTATAATCCCTAAAAATCCCAAAATAGGATAAAGCAAACTAACCAAATTAGAAAATCCAAACTTTGAAAAAATCACAGAAGTTAAACATATCACTATAGTAATTTTGCTATAATCTTTATTATTTTTTGATGTATTTTTTAAAAAGCTAATCCCCAAAGAAATAGCAGTTGTAAATATTGATATTAAAATAATTAATCCATATATATCTTTTATATTCGGATAAATTTTATTTATTGCATATACTGTCGGCATTTCTAATTCACTTATATCTACATCAATATTTATTAAAAATAAATAAATAATAGATAATAATATTATAGTTATAATTGTTACTATAATAGCAATATATTTTATATTTTTATTATCTTTTATATATTCTTTTATAGAAATTAATGCTGGTATTAACAAAACACTATTATAACTTGCATATAATATACTAGTAATTAACCATTTATTATTATTATTTTGTATTATATAATCACTAAAATTTAAAAAATTTATATTTTTTAAATTAAGTACACCGTATAAATGTAACTATAAATATTAATACAGGTATTAATATTTCATTTACCTTAATAAAACCTTTTACATTTGTTTTAAATATCAATAAGCACATAATTGCAAGAATTCCGCTTCCTATAATACTGTTCAAGTTAAATTCCTGTTGTAAATATGCTCCAAATCCCGCTATCATAATATAAAATGATGCAAGAATAAAAATATTAACTACTATATTTACTATTTCTTTTATTTTATTATTTTTCACTATGATATCTAAAAAGTCCTTATAATTACTAATATTATTTTTATGTATTATTTTTAATGTTTTATATGTTACTATTCCTATTAATGTACTTGAAATTATTATTCCTAACAATCCTTTTACTCCATAAGAAAAGAAAAATATATATACTTCTTGACCAGATGCAAATCCAGCACCAATTAGCGTACCTATTATAACAAAAACTACTTTTAAAATAGACATATAAAAAACCCCATATTATTATATGAGGTTTTTCTTATTATATGCTTATTTTTGTCTTCTTCTCTTTATCCAAACAACTACACCTATTATAATTATTATTAATGGTACTGCTGTAATAATTGCTAAAATTATTCTATTTTCTTGTTCTGTTGCTGTATATGTTATACTACCTGTACTTTTTCTTACTGTTATGTCTTCTTCTCTATCTGATAAATATGCAATTGTATTTAATACTAAATCTTTGTTTTGTCTATATGCGACCATTGGAGTTTGAGTTGTTTGTGTTAGTTGATAATCTGATACAAAGAAGTTTTCTCCATATATAACTAATGTTGATTTTATTTCATTTGTGTTTGTTTCTTCATTTGCTTCTGATATAACTTTATCAAATTGTGCTCCAATTAGATATGTATCTTTAACTTCTTCGCCTTGTGGAACATTAGATGTATTTGTAAAATTAGTTCTAAAATATGCATTTTCGCTTGTTTTAATTAATTCAGTTTTTGTTACATTTAAACTATTTAATGTATCATCATCTGCTACATTAATTTTCGTGGCATTTACAAATATTACTCCGTCTGAATTATATAATTTATTTGTAACATCTGCACTTTGTATTTCTGGCATAATTAAATCTGGAGAATCAGATACCATTTTGCTACTTTCTGTTTCTCTTATTATTCCAACTTCAAATGGTTGTACTCCATAGTTTGCTAAAACTTTATTTACATTAGTTAAACTTATATCTTGCGCTTTTGCTGCATTAAGCCATAATATGTTTCCACCTTTATTAATATATTCCATAATTGCATTTGTAGTAATATCATCAAAGTCTTTTTCTGGTGAAGTGATAACTAATGTGTTACAGTCATCTGGTACTTTCCCTTTAGATAATATATCTAAGCTTTCTACTTGATTTACTTCATTTTGTAAATACATATCTAAATATTGCATACCACTAGTTAATGAGAATGAGCTATAACCATTTAAAAAATATACTTTAGGTAAATTTTCTATTGTTACTGATTTTATTGCTGCTGTTAATTTTTCTTCTGCTATACTTATTGTTTCATAAGTTGTATAGTCATAAGTATATAAATCATTTGATGCTAGTACTTTATATTGACTACCACTTTCTACAATTATACCTTGACTGCTTGTGTCTATTCCATATTTTTGTACTAAGTCTGGTCTATCTGTTGCAGTTGCTGTTTCTATTTTTATTTTTTCATTTACTTTAGAATATTGTCTTGCTAAATCAAGTGTAGGATCATCATCTGAATATCCTATAAAATATATATTTATGTCCTTCTCTATATTTTTTACTTGTTCTTTACTTTCTTCTGTTAAAGTAAATAGTTTTTCTTCAGTTAAATCTATTGGCGTTAATTGCAATTTTTGCATTAAAATTGATATTCCTATAAAGAATGCTAATATAATTACTATTAGTAAAATTGTTTTTGAACTATTTACTAACCATTTTCTTTTTATAGTTTCTATAAATTTATTATTTTTTTCTGATTTTTCTTTTTTATTCTTTTTGTTTTCTTTTTTTGGTTTTGTTTCAGTATTTTTTTCTTTCACTTTAATCCTCCTTTTGAACAATATATTAATATTAAACTATTTTATACTTTTTCTTCTTTGCATTACAGTTATTGTTAGTAATATACATGTAATTGCGAATGTTATGAATGTTACGGAATCTCCAATATCTATTTGACCTTGTGTATATTTATAAAACATATTTATAAAAGAATAACTTTCTAAATTAGCATTAAACTCTGGTAATACCCAAGTAATTACAAAAAATCCTATTGATATAATACCTGATATTATTTGATTTTCAGTTATACTAGATGCTAACATACCAAATGATATAAATCCAAATAATGTTGCAAATGTTGTTGTTAATTTTGGTACTCCATAATGACATAGTATTCCAAAATACATAAATGTACATAGTTCAGTAATTAATACTATAAATAATGCTGCAATAAATTTTCCTAATACCACTTTTGTGATACTTATTGGCGATGTTAATATTAATTGTTCTGTGCCTGTTTTTCTTTCTTCTGCAAAAGATCTCATTGTTAATAGTGGAATTATAAATGCTAAAACTAGTATTGTTGGTAGTGTATAATATATGTACTCAAAGTTTACATTTCCGTAGCCTATTACACTAAAATAAAATGATATACTAAATGCTATTAAAAATACTCCTATAAAAATATATCCTATTGGTGTATAAAAGTATGATTTAAACTCTTTCTTTATTACTGCCCACATTATTTTTTTCCTCCTTCTATCAATTTCATAAATGCATCTTCAAGTGTAATATCTTCATTTTTCATTTCAAATATTGTGATATTTTCTTTTGCTAACTCTGTAAATATTATTTTTCTTAAATCTACATCTTTATCTGATTCTAAAATATATTGTTTTGTTCCATCTTCGTTTTCTTTTACTAATTTCACATCTTTTATTTGTGTTATTTTTTCTTTAATTGTTTCCATTTTATTTTCTGGATCTTCAACTGTTAAATATGTATTATTGTTACCTGATACTTTTTTCTCTAAGTTTTCTGGAGTATCTTCTGCTATAATTTTTCCTTTATTTATTATTATAACTTTATTACATATTTGACTTACTTCTGATAATATATGTGAGCTTAATATAACTGTATGTGTTTTACCTAACTCTTTTATTAAAGCTCTTATTTCTGTTATTTGTTTTGGATCTAATCCTACAGTTGGCTCATCTAATATAAGGATTTTAGGTTCTCCAACTAGTGCTCCAGCCATACTTACTCTTTGTTTATATCCTCTTGATAAATTACGTGTTAGCTTCTTTTCTACTTCTTTTAGTCCCGTTTGTTCAATTATTTTTTCAACTTTTTCTTTTCTTGTTTTTCTGTCTACTTTTTTTAATTCTGCCATATATGTTACAAATTCTTTTACTGTTAAATCTGAATATAATGGTACTCCTTCTGGCATATATCCTATTTGTGCTTTTGCTTTTTTAGGTTTCTTTGATATGTCATTTCCTGCTATAATTATTTGTCCTTCTGTTGTTTCTATATAACCTGTTAACATATTCATTGTTGTACTTTTTCCTGCTCCATTTGGTCCAAGTAATCCTACTATTTCGCCTTCTTTTATTTTAAAACTAATATTGTCTACGGCTATAGTACTTCCATACTTTTTTGTGACATTTTTTACTTCTATCACGTAAAACTCCTCCTTACATTTTTATTTTTATTATAATATCATTTTAATATCTTAATGTAAAGTTTTTCACAAAGATTTCACATTACGGAAATAACATTTTTGTTGAATTGTAACCATCTGCATGGAAAATTTTAATTTATTTTATTTTTTCGTTGACATCTTAATACTTTTGTGTTATTATATTTATTGTTTAATGTTATGGGTCAATAGCTCAGTTGGATAGAGCACACGCCTTCTAAGCGTGGGGTCGGGGGTTCGAATCCCTCTTGGCCCACCAAGATAACGCTATCCGAATCCGGATAGCGATTTTTTGTATGGAAATGGAAAAATGGATATATCATTAACTAATATTTAGTTTTTTTACTTGGAGGAATTATAACTGGAACTTTTTTTGTAATGGGATTTTACTACTTAATTAAAACAAAAAAGGAGATAATAATTCAAAAACTAAAGAAATAGTATGTTTTATTATAGGAATATTTTTAATTTTCTTTATATATTTTATTAAAATATTTTTTCTTAATGAAATATATGTGCTTGAATTAGAAATTTTATGACACTAAAAAATAGTTGACTTTTCATAAAAATTTTTGTATAATAATTTTAGAAGACAAATGACCACAGAAATGTGGCGTGTCAATATAAACTTGTTCTAATAAATAGAATACATCTCTATTGACCAGACAGAGATGTAT
>CANQTJ010000066.1 GCA_947626705.1 uncultured Clostridia bacterium
ATGCTATGCTCTTAGTTTTAATAGGTACTTAGGAAGATATTTCTTCCCAATAATGCTAAATCTAGTTTTATTATACCATCTTTTCTATTTTATGTCAATTAATCAAAAGATTGTAGACATTTATGTAGAACTATGATATAATACAAAAAATTTAATATTAATTTTTCTCAAAATGACATAAGGAGGATATCAATATGAACAAAGAATTACGGAAAATGCGAGATGAAGTAAATAAGTATGTAGTATTATTTGCAGAACATCCAGAAAAAGTAAAAGAAAATCTCAATGATATATCTTTAGATGTAAAATCATTAAAAGATATGCTTACTTCATATCTTGATAAAATATGTAAAATTTTTCAAATGTGGTGTGATAGAAGCGTTGAAATCTTCAATTCTGATGATAGAAATGTGTTTTTACAATTAAAAAAAGCTATCAAGATGTTTGAAGTAAATTATTACTTAAATAAGCTTAGTTACGAAATGTATGTTGTTGGAATTTTAGATGCTAACCTTGATGTTTTAGCAAAACGAGTCGAACAAATCTCTATACTTACATAATCTCTAAGGAACCTAAACTTTAGGTTCCTTTCTTTTTACTCTTATTTTATTAGATTTTATTAGATATTCTTAAAAGACTTGCACAAAATCTGTATTTGGAGTAATATAATACCATAAGTTTTGTAAATTGCATAATTTTAGAAGAAAGGAAGATTCACTATGTGTGGAATTGTAGGTTACATAGGAACAAAAAAGGCTTGCCCTATTCTTTTGGCAGGTTTAAGCAGATTGGAATACAGAGGCTATGACTCAGCTGGTATTTCAACAATTGAAAAAAATGGATTATCTTTAATGAAAGATAAAGGTAGAGTTAAAAATCTTTCTAATTTAGATGGTATTGATAACTTAGAAGGTACAATTGGTATTGCTCATACAAGATGGGCAACTCACGGAAAACCATCTAAAGAAAATTCTCACCCTCATCAAGATAACTCACAAACTTTTAGTGTAGTTCACAATGGAATTATAGAAAATTATAATGAAATAAGAAAATTTTTAACAGATAGTGGATATAATTTTTATTCTCAAACAGATACCGAAGTTATACCAAATTTGATACATTTTTATTTTTCAAAAGATACTGTAAATGATGAATTGAAATTTTTAAGAGCAGTAAAAAATGCTTGTTTAGATTTAAAAGGAAGCTTTGCAATTGAAGTTATTTCAAAGTTATATCCTGAAAATATGATAGTTGTAAGACAAGATAGTCCCTTAGTTATTGGAACTTGTGAAAATGAAAAATATTTATCTTCTGATATTCCAGCAATACTTTCTTACACAAGAGATTTTTATCTTTTAAATGATTTAGAATTTGTAGTTTTAACTAAAAACTCTGCAAAATTTTATGATATTAACTTAAAATTAATAAAAAAAGAAACTCAAAATATAGAATGGAATGCTTCAAGTGCCGAAAAAGATGGATATGACGACTTTATGCTAAAAGAAATTTACGAACAGCCAATAGCAATTAGAGAAACTATCGGTTCAAAAATCAGTATGGATAACAAATGCGAATTTGATGAACTTCCATTTACAAAAGAATACTTAAAAAGTCTTAATAGAATTTATATTGTAGCATGTGGTACAGCTATGCACGCTGGATTAAGTGGAAAAAACGCTATTGAAAAGCTTTGTAAAATTCCTGTTGAAGTTGATATAGCTTCTGAATTTAGATATAGAAATCCTATTATAGATAAAAAAACTTTATGTATTTTTATATCTCAATCTGGAGAAACTGCTGATACTATTGCAGCATTAAAACTTTCAAAAGAAAAAGGAGCAAAAACACTTGCAATATCTAATGTTATCGGAAGTTCTATAACTAGAGAAGCTGATTATTGTATTTATACACATGCTGGACCAGAAATAGCTGTTGCATCAACAAAAGCATATACATCTCAAGTATTACTAATAAACATTCTTGCCATTTATTTTGCAGAAATATTAGAAAATTGCGAAACAAAATATTTAAATAAATTAAAAAATGACATTTTAGCTTTACCTAAAAAAATTGAAGAAACACTAAAATGTAATGATACTATAAAAGATTTTTCTAAAAAAATATATCAAGAAAAAGACGTATTTTTTTTAGGAAGAGGAATAGACGAAACAGTCGCTCGAGAAGCATCTTTAAAATTAAAAGAAATATCATATATACACTCTGACAGTTACCCAGCTGGAGAACTAAAACACGGTCCAATAGCATTAATAGAAAATGGAATAACTGTTATAAGTATTTTAACAGATAATAACCTAGTTAAAAAAACTGTAAGTAATATACAAGAAGTAATTACACGTGGAGCAAAAACATTAGTTATAACAAATCAGGAACTTGATAAAAATATGTTTGACATAGTAATTGATATTCCTGAAACAAACTGCTTTATATCTCCTATTTTATCAGTAATACCACTTCAATTACTTGCATATTATATTTCTAAAGAAAAAGGATTAGATGTAGATAAACCTAGAAATTTAGCAAAATCAGTAACTGTTGAATAAAAAAGGGATTAGGGGCCAACCTAAAAATCCCTCTTTTTTATAAGGGATTAGGAGCCAACCTAAAAATCCCTCTTTTTTATATTAAAAAAGTTGCATATAATGGAACAGATTTAATTCCATTGTCCATTCCAAAATTTTTACTAGATATTCGTATACAATAATCAGGTTTATACTGATTTATAAATGAATTTAGGCTTTTTGATTTTGTTTTCTCTGAAGTTTTCACTTCAATTGGTATAACCTTTTCATCTCTTATAATAATAAAATCTACTTCTGAACCATTTGTAGTTTCCCAATAATATAATTCATATCCATTTTGTACAAGTTGATTTGCAACATAATTTTCTGTAATTGCACCTCTATATATTTGATTATATTCTTCTAAATTATTTTTTGTAATTTTTGTTTTATTGCAAAGTAATCCAACATCACTCATATATATTTTAAAATTAGATACATCAGCATACATATTTGGTGGTACATCACCTCTCGTAGTTTTATCACATTTTAATACTAAACCTGCATTAATCAGCCAATCTATAGATTCTCCAAATATAGATGCTCTTGCCCCCTTTTGAATCATTGAATATTGAAATTTTTTATTTTCCTTTCCTAACTGAGTTGGTATAGATTCATACGCTGAAATTGTTTTTATACTTTGGCTATTTTCCGTATATTTTGCCATATCCGCTGTATAAGCTGATAGAATCAAATTTTGAATTTCTGTATATGTTATTATTTGTGTGTTATTTAAATAACTTTCTACAACCATTGGCATTCCACCAACAATTAAGAAATCCTTATATAATTCTAATGCTTCTTTGTGTAATATTTCATCTATTGGATTATTATTTTCAAATCCATCTTTAATTTTATTAATTAATAGTTGTTTATTATTTGCCCATAAAAATTCCTCAAAATCTAATGGATATACTGTTTTCATTATTACCTTTCCTACTGGAAATGAATATTTTTCTCTATTAATTGATACACCTAATAGACTTCCAGCAGCAATTATATCATATTCTGGAGCTTGTTCTGTAAAATATTTTAATGAGGTCAAAGCTCTATTACAATTTTGTATTTCATCGAAAAATATTAATGTTTCTTGAGGTACTATTTTTTTATTATAATAATTTTCTAATATCTTTATAATTTCTTCTGGTGATATACTCGTTTCAAAATAAGGTATAATTTTTTCATCTTGCTCAAAATTGACATATATCATATTTTTATAATTTTCTCTTCCAAATTCTGTTACAATATAGGTTTTTCCAACTTGTCTAGCTCCATACAAAATAAGTGGCATTTTATTTTCTTTTAAATTCTTCCATTTTATTAAATCATTATATATCTTTCTTTTCATGTATATTACAAGAACTGTAATATGTCAATTTTTATGTTATTTTTTACATTTTTTGATACATATAAATGTATTTATTTACAAAAAATAATTTAAAGACGAAGAAAATTTTTATTTATTAATCTCCGTCCTAATTTTATACTTACAATTTTACTCCTATTACTTTTGTTATGTGGTTATCAATAATTTTATGATAACTATACATACAGCTCCTGGCAATCCTAATAATCCCACTAAAATACTAGTAAAAATGTTAATACCAATATGAAAACCAAACATTCCACCTATTAAATTTATTAAAAAAATTGTAATTCCACCTAAAATTGAATTAAGAACAAGTTTTAATATCTTCTTTATAGGTGTAATAAAAATTCTTCCAAATATAAACAAAAAGCAAATACATGCTAAATATGTAATTAAATTTATATCCATCTTATAATCATTCCTTTATTTAATCTTTATGATTATAAATGGACAAATATGAATAATATAATTTAAAACAATACATTATTTATCCTATATCTTTATTATATTTTTCATATTTTATTTGATTTATTGTATCAATAGTTATTCCATACGCCTTAGCTAATTTTAATAAATAGTCTAATTTAGCTTGACTAGCCTTTATTTGATAAATATAATAATCTATTAATTCTAATTCTGCAAATTCAAAATTCTTATTAAAGTTTTTTAAGTCTTCTCTCGTTCTTATTATATTACTAATTAGCTCAATTTCTTTTTCCATCTCATTTTTGCTAGTTATTAACTGTTCTTTTTGATACTCTTCTTGCATAAATGCACTCCCATTCTAAATAAATTTTAAATATTATATGCAATTATTATAAAATTATTCTATTAAAACAAATATTTAAAATAAAAACTAAAGGTCAAATAGAATAAAAGCGGACATCATTAACATTTTCACTATTTAGAACATTTTAAAGTTTGCATTTTTGTTCACCCACTTTATTTAATGGATATACTAGCTGTGTATTGTAACCACAATATTTATAATTATGTAACTTTTTTTATAAAAATACTTGTTTTTTTCGCCATTTTGTAGGATAATATATATATATGTTTATATAATATAATATAGATTAATTTTAGAAGGGAAAATATAATGAAAATAATAGATAATTTTTTAAAGAAACTAGGTGTAAACAGAAACACTTTTGCAACTTATGTTTTAACCTTGTTAACCGTATATCTTGCTGTAGATAGAATTGTAGAATTTTTACTAATGTTATTTACAGGTGTATCTTACTCATATTGGGGACCAATAAAATACACCTTTGCACTTGCATGTCCAATATTTGCATATCTTTTTTCAGGCAGTTCTGAATTTGCATCTACAAAACAAAAAAAAGTAACACTATTTTATGTATATGTCATTGGACTAAGTGTTATAGCCATATCAATGTTTACACAATGGCTTAATATGGCTGCGTGGCTATTATTAATATTTAATCCTGGATATATAGATTTAGTTACAGACTTTTCAGATTTAGTGCAACCAGCTTTAACATCACTAACTATAATATTTCCTCTTTTAATTACGCCAAAAATTTTTAAATTTTTATATTTCGGTGTAAATGATAGTAAAGATATGAAACGTTCTATTTGGGATTATGGAGGAATAGACCTATCCGATAAAAAAACTGGACACGGTCCGTATACCTGTGAAGTTTTCTTATGTCAAGATGGTGAAACTTCTGCAATGATAACTATTCCAGAAGAATCTAGATACCAATCTACTTTTGTTTGTGGTAGTTCTGGATCTGGAAAGACATCTTTAGTTTACGAACCTTTAATAGCACGTGATTTAGATAGAAAATTCTTTTTTAGAGAAGTTTCTAAAGAAATGGGGTATACTGCTTTAAAAACTGGAATAGCTGTTCTTAACCGCCCTTATGATAATGATTATTTAAACACAAATTTTAATTTAAATATGTTAATTCCTTCTTCTGGAAATGAAGATGTTTACAAAGCTTATATGAAAAAAATGATTTTAGACAGTTCTACTGACATTACTTACAAAAACTGTGGTATAACAGTTTTATCTCCTGACAGAGAAATTTCTGACCACATGATAAGTATTTGTAAAAATTTTGGATTATCATATAATATTATAGACCCTTCTGATAAAAATTCAATTGGACTAAATCCATTTGTATACGATGATGCAAATAAAATAGCAATTACTATATCTTCTGTTTTAAAAACAATGTTTGATATTTCTAAAAACGAATCAGAAGAAAATTACAGAGAATCTATAGTAATACAGGCTATTGAGAATATGTCTATTTTACTTAAAGAAATGTACCCAAAGATGAATGATGGAATGTTACCTAACCTAGAAGATATGTTAAAAATGTTTACAAATTTTGACTTAGTAGAAAAAATGTGTGAAATATTAGCACATAATGAAGATTTAAAGGAAAAATACTCTGTACAATTATCATATTTTAAAAAGAATTTTTATAAAAATGGTTCTGGTAGAGAAAATACTGAAAAGTATATTGATATTGCTATAAGTCAACTAGATAAATTATTAAGATTGCCTGGTGTAAAATCTATTTTATGCAATAGAACTAAAAATATTAATTTTGATGATATGTTAGCAAATGCAGATATTACATTTGTTTGTACAAGACGTGGTGATTTAGGAGCTTCAAGCCATAAAGCTTTTGGCTTATTCTTCTTAATTTCTATGCAAAATGCTGTTTTAAGAAGACCAGGAAGTGAAAAATCAAGAGTTCCAAACTTCTTATACATTGATGAATTTCCAGATTTTATTTGTAAAGCTACAGAACCAATATTTACAATGTATAGAAAATACAAGATAGGTACTACTATTTCTGCTCAAAACCTTGAACAATTAGAACCTTCTAACTCAAAAGAAAACTATAAGCAAACAATTTTATCAAATTGTGCAAATAAAATATTTACTGGTGGAGCTACAATTGAAGAACTAGAATGGTGGGGTAATGAATTTGGTCAAAAGAGAGAATGGTCTTATTCTAACTCTATGGATATGGAAAAAATGAAATACGATTCAAAATATGGCAATGTTGAATGGAAATTTGTTCCTTATTTCAAACCTGGTAAGCTACAAACTCTTGGTGCTAAAGATTGTGCTTACAAAGTTAGAGGCTCAAACGGTAAACCATTAGCAGGTCAAGGAAAATTAAAATTCTTAGATTCTAAATATAAAGAACCTAAAAAGATTAAAGCTTATGATTTTGGAAAATATTCAGATGGCGTTACAACAGACACCGAAGATGATAATGATAAACCAAATAAGAAAAAATTTGATTTAAAAAACTTAGACTTTACTGACGATAGAAACGAATATAATCCAGTACAAACAGATACAACTGATTCAAATTATCTTTTTGATAATGAAGATGCTATTATTGTAAATTTAAAAAAACAAAAATAAAATTATAATAATTGTTAATTAATTGCATTTTTTTAATATATAATTAATTAAATTTTCAAAAATATAAAAACTTAAAATATCAGATAAATTTTTACATTTACCTGATATTTTTTGTGTAAAATGTCAAATCAATTCAATTATAATTCCAGAAATAACACCTATAAGGTACATTAAAGCTATTATTACTATATTTTCTTTTACTCTATTGTTTGTCTTAAATAATACTGCCAATCCAACCCCAGCACCTGTTAACAATCCTGACATCATACTACCTAATGTAATAACATTTTCTAAATACATATTTGTAATTATAACTGAAGCAGCACAGTTTGGTATTAAACCTATTAAAGAAGCTATCATAGGACCTATTAAAGGTTTATTTAATATCCAACTTGCAATAGTATCTTCTCCAATAAAATAAACTAGTAAATTTATAACAAATGTAACAATTATTATAAATATTAATATATTTAATGTATGTAAAATTGCTGATTTTATAATTCCATTTTCATTGCAATGGCAATGTTCTTCTTCACATATATGCCCTATTTCATTATTTAACTCTGCATTATTTCCCTTTTTTCCTTTATTTTTATTAATTAAACTTATAATCAAATCTATTATAATACCAGAAATTACACCGATTATTAATTTTATAGATAAAATTTTTAGTATAATCAACGGAGATACCGCTTCTGATAAAAATATTGGTAACATCTCGTCTGATGTTGATAAATAAACAGCAATTAAAGTTCCTAATGTTATAACTCGTCCAGCATATAAATTTGTAGCTGATACAGAAAATCCACATTGTGGAAATATACCTAATATTCCTCCAAAAACTGGTCCCCACTTTCCAGATTTTTTAATTACATTTTTTGTCCTATTTCCCATCCTATGTTCTATATATTCCATTATCAAATATGTAATAAATAAAAAAGGTAATAGTTTTATAGCATCTATTAGAGTTTCCTTAATAATTTCTATCATTTTTATCTCCTTTTATTTCTACATTACTAATAATAACTAAAATAATTACAATAAATAAAATATTATAGACTACTAGTAACTTTTTGTACATCTTATAGTTTACCATATTTTGTAAAAATAAGCAACAAAATAACTATTTAAACAGTAAAAAAGAGTAAATTTCATTTTTTATAAATTACACTATAATTTTATTGGTAATATATGGTAATTTTATTAA
>CANQTJ010000067.1 GCA_947626705.1 uncultured Clostridia bacterium
TTATTATTTATTAAATTTCTAATTGCTGTACTACTAGCAAAACTTTTAGAAAATTCAGTGCTACTGTGTTCAGTTTTAAATCTTTCAATACAAATTGGCGTAATAGAACTCTTATATTTTTTAAGGGCTTTTAAATATTCTATGGCTAAAATATTATTAGGACAATTTAAGATATTAGAAAAGGTAGTATCTTTACAATATAAGGATAAAGCATTTTCACGAGCTTTTGGAAACGATAATCCCTTTTTTAATTCTTGAGAAAGTAAGAGTTTATAATTATCAGGCTCAATATATAAAACATCTGCAATTTTATCTAAAATTTTTATATCAGGACATTCACTACCAAAAGACAAATAATTAACAATTCCCAAAGAATTTAAAATTTTTATAGAACCATCAGCGAAATTTTCTGCACTTGATATAGCATAAAGAGTAGGTAATTCGATTACTAAATCTATACCATTTGAAAGTGCAATTTTAGTTTTTTCCCATTTATCTATTATAGATGTAGAGCCACGTTGAGTAAAATTTCCACTCATAATAGCTATAGTATAATCATAGTTAGTTATTTTTTTGGATTTTTCTAAATGATAAAAATGCCCATTATGAAATGGGTTATATTCTGCTATTATCCCTAAAATTTTACTCATAAAATCACCTTCTTTAAAAATTTAAGTTTATTTTATATTAGTAACTTTTTTTCATAAATTAAAAAACTGAAAAAAAGTTAAACTCTTGTCAAATTTTTTTAATATTGATATAATATCATAAATTATATAAAAATACAAGGAAAGGTGTTTTGGTTTCGGTAATGTCCGCTTTTGTTCTAGTATACATTTTTAAAAATTAATATAATAAAAAAGCGAAACTAAAAAAGTAATGTTTATGGAAAAAGTAATTATATATACGGATGGTGCATGTTCAGGAAATCCCGGACCTGGAGGGTGGGGAGCAATATTAATGTATAAAGATACAAAAAAAGAAATATCTGGAGGATTAAAAGATACAACAAATAATATAATGGAGCTTACAGCTGCACTAGAAGCACTAAAATTGTTAAAATTTCCATGTGAAGTTGATTTATATAGTGATAGTAGCTATTTAGTTAATGGATTTTCACAAGGTTGGATATATAATTGGAAGGAAAATAATTGGAGAACATCAAACAAAGAGCCTGTAAAGAACAAGGAAATTTGGGAACAAATATATTCATTTACTCAGATACATAAGGTTAATTTTATAAAGGTCAAGGGGCATAGTGATAATGAATATAATAATAGATGTGATGAGTTAGCTAGAAATGCTATAAAAACTTTATAATAAAAGTAGGCATTTTTGCAAAGATAGCTGTAATATAATGCTTTAAATATTTCTTTAGGATAATTAGTAATACTGTAACATAAATGTAATATTATAATTTCGACAAAATTCTTGAAATGCTATAAATTTTAATTTATAATAAAAATGTAGTAATGGATATAATAATAAAATGGTGTGGAGGATGTATGATTAATGGATACATTTGCTAATTATATATTAAGTGAAAAAAATTTAGCATCAAAAATGGAAATAGTATACTATTTATCAAAAAGAGAAAAGATTTTTTTTGATAAATCATCAATTTTAAAAACAGAATTGGCAAGATTATTTTTAAATTGTAATAAATTAGAATTAGATGAAAATATAGTATTAACAGCATGTCTATTATGTAATTGTAAAAAGATACAAAATTCAAAAAAGTTAGAAGATATACAATTATATGCTATTGAGAGTGCTAATTATTTAGAAAAACTAGGATTTGACAAGAGATTTTGTAAAATATGTGAAGAAGTTAATAGATATAGTAGAAGTAACCCAAGAGAAAAGGAAAGTGATGTTTTAGAGTTAGTAGAACAATTTGGCGGTATGATTTTGGATAGACCAGAAAGGATAGGACTTGAACCAGATGAGGCTTTAGTGTTATTAATACATAAAAATTTGAAAAATCAATATAACAGATATATACATACATTTGCTCAATTTATAAATATGTTGGAAGAAATTGATATGGGAGAATTTGTTGAGGTTAAAGCACTTAAAAGATTAGTAAAAATGTTTAATGAAACACCTGAATTAACACAGTTTATAAAAAAAGTAGTAAATAATTATGAACCACAAATAGATAAATTAATAAGTAAAAAATATGAAGAAATAAAAAATGAAATGTTTGAAGAAAAAGTATATAATAATAGACCTTTATTTACAGAAGAAACTACAAGAAAAATATTAAAAAATATAGAACAACAAACAAGCAAAAATAGTGCATCATAGTTATATATTAAGTAACAAGCTGTAGCGTATTAAAAGTGTTAGGTAAAATAATATAAGAAATAAAGAAAGAGGAATAAAAATGTACGAAGTATTTGCAGATTTACATATACACATAGGAAGAACAGAAAGTGGAAAACCAGTAAAAATAACTGCTGCGAGAAGCCTTAATTTTGCAAATATTGCAAAAGAGTGTGAAGAAAGAAAAGGGATAAATATTTGTCGGAATTATAGATTGTGCATCACCTTATGTAATAGAAGATATAGAAAACTTTTTAAAAACTGGAGAGGCTTATGAGTTAGAAGATGGTGGAATAATATACAAAAATAAAGTATGTATTTTATTAGGAAGTGAAGTAGAAACTTCTGAAATAGGCAGAAATGGAAAATCGGGAGCGGCACATAATATATGCTTTTTTCCACATTTAAAAGATATAAAAGCATTTTCAAGTGAAATGAGCAAACATATAAAAAATATAACCTTAAGTACACAAAGGTCAGATATTTCAGGATATGAATTAATTGATATTGTTGAAAAATATAATGGGATTTTAATACCAGCACATATATTTACTCCTTTTAAAAGTTATTATGGAAATTGTAATGATAGATTAAAAAATATTTTTAAAGAAAAATACGATAAAATATTTGCTGTTGAGTTAGGTTTGAGTTCAGACACATTTTTAGCAGATGAAATATCAGAATTAGAGAATAAAACTTTTGTAACTAATTCAGATGCACATTCTCTTCCTAAGATTGCAAGAGAGTATAACAAAATGCAAGTTGAAGATATATCATTTAAAGAAGTAGTAAAGGCCTTAAAAAATGAAGATGGAAGAAGAATAATAGCAAATTATGGTTTAGATCCAAAACTTGGTAAATACCATAGAACATATTGTGATAATTGTAATAGTACAATAGAAACGAAAGAGCCAATAACAATATGTCCAAAGTGTAAAAGTGAAAAAGTAACATTTGGAGTTTTTGATAGAATAGAACTAATAAAAGATAAAAATGAAACTAAAAGTCCTAAAAATAGACCACCATATATATATCAAGTTCCACTTGCCTTTATTCCAGGTGTTGGTGGTAAAACAATAGAAAAATTATTAGATACATTTGAAACAGAAATGAATATATTACATAAATTATCAAAAGATGATATAGAAGCGGTTGTTGGAGAAAAAGTTGCCAATGCTATTGAAAAAGCAAGAACAGGAAATGCTAAAGTGCAATCTGGTGGTGGAGGAAATTATCGGTAAAATAGTATAAAAATAAGTTCTAAAAATCTCTTTATCGAATACACATTATGTATAAATATGTTAATCGATAAGGAGATTTTTATGAATACAAAAAAACGATTAAATATTATTATTCAACATATAAAAAATAATAGTAGAGAATATATTATAGTAACATTAATATTTGTAATAGGTATTTTTTTAGGAGTAATGTTTATAAATAATAGTAAAGATGCACAAATAATGGAAATAACCTCATATTTAGATAATTTTATCCAAAAATTTAAAAGCATAGGAAATTTGGATTATATAACTTTACTAAGAACCTCAATATTACAAAATATAGTATTAGCAATCACATTATGGTTTTTTGGTACAACAGTAATTGGAATACCTATTGTATTTGGAATAATATTATATAGAGGATTTTGCTTAGGATATACAATTTCAACAGTGATATCTATTATGGGAATAGGAAAAGGAATAATATTCATTTTTATATCTTTATTCTTACAAAATATAATTTTTATTCCAAGTATAATAGCCATTGGAGTAAGTCGGATTTAAATTATATAAATCAATAGTAAAAGATAGAAATAAAGATAATATTAAGGTAGAGGTTCTTAGACATACTATATTTTCAACTATTATGTTAGTATTATTATGCGTATCTTCGATAATAGAAATATTATTTTCTACAAATATTTTACAAAAATTTATAAAATATTTTTAAAAATATCTTTACATTTTGTAAATATTTTGATATAACATATACATAACTTATGTAAATATAATATTTTGAATATAGGGGTAGGAAAAAATGGAAAAACAATTAAAACTTTTTTTTGAATTTTTAGAAAGTGATAAGAAATTATCAGATAACACATTACAATCATACAAAAGAGATTTAAAACAATTTAGGAGATACATTGAAGGATGCAATGTATCATATAATAAAGTAGATGAAGAAGTAATGCAAAACTACATAGAATATTTAGAAGAATTAGGAAAAAAATCTTCAACAATTTCGAGATGTATTGCATCAATTAGATCTTTTTATCAATATGTATTGAAAAAAGGTAAAGTAAAAAAAGACCCAACAAAAAATATACAATCACCTAAAGTAGAAAAAAGGGTACCATGTGTTTTAACTTCAAAAGAAGTAGAATTATTATTACAACAACCAAAAGATATTGATTTAAAAGGAATAAGAGATAAAGCTATGCTAGAGTTTGCGTATGCTACTGGTATGAGAGTTACAGAAATAATTTCTTTAGACATTGATGATATTAATTTTAAAGAAGGATATGTAAACTGTAGAAAAGCAAATAAACAAAGAACAATACCATTAGGAAAAATGTCATTAAAAGCATTGAAAGATTATACAGACCATGCAAGAGATATTTTACTAAAAAATGATGGTGAGAAAGCTTTATTTGTCAATATTAATGGTCAAAGATTAACAAGACAAGGTTTCTGGAAAATAATTAAATATTATAAAGAACAAGCTCATATAACAAAAGATATTACGCCACATGTTTTAAGACATTCTTTTGCAACTCATTTATTACAAAATGGAGCAGATTTAAAAGCTATACAAACAATGATGGGACATTCAGATATTTCTTCAACTCAGGTTTATATGCAATTTCAAGATGAAGGCTTAAAAGATGTTTATCAAAAAGCACATCCAAGAGCTTAATATTATAGAAAAGTGAAAAATAAAATTTTCACTTTTTTTTATATTATAGGAAAGTTTTTCTAATTTCTTATAATAAAAACATTGCATTAAGTTAATTATATATTGCTATAATAGTTCGAAGTTCTAAAAGTTTTATAAAAGAATATAATATATAGTCAAATATACAAAATAAACAATAAATGTGAATTCTATGTGAATTTTAGCAAACTCTATTGACATTTGCTAAAAAATGTTATAAATTATTAGCAGTCATTCAAAAAGAGTGCTAATAATAAAATAAAAGATATTCTTAAATGGAAAGAATAAAGGAGGTAATATCATGATTAAACCATTAGGAAGTAGAGTATTAATAAAAATGAAAGAAGGCGAAGAAACTACAAAAAGTGGAATAATACTATCAAGTGCTGCTCAAGAAAAACCACAAATAGCAGAAGTAATAGAAGTTGGACCAGGGGAAAAAATAGACGGAAAATTAGAAGAAATGTATGTAAAAAAAGGAGATAATATAATTGTTAGTAAATATTCTGGAACAGAAGTAAAATATGAAGGTATAGAATATTTAATTGTAAAGCAAGATGATATATTAGCAATAGTAGAATAATTTGGAAGGAGATTGATATAAAATGGCAAAACAAATAAAATTTGGAGAAGATGCAAGAAAATCTTTATTAGAAGGAGTTAATAAGTTAGCAGATACTGTAAAAGTTACATTAGGACCAAAAGGAAGAAATGTAGTTTTAGATAAGAGCTTTGGTGCACCACTAATAACAAATGATGGTGTTACAATAGCAAAAGACATAGAATTAGAAGATAAATTTGAAAATATGGGAGCAAGACTTGTTAAAGAAGTTTCTGAAAAAACAAATGATGTTGCAGGTGATGGAACAACAACAGCTACTGTTTTAGCACAAAGTATGATAAAAGAAGGAGTTAAAAATGTAGCAGCAGGTGCAGATCCAATGGCAATGAAAAGAGGTATAGATAAAGCAGTAAAAGTAGCTGTTGAAGAATTGCAAAAAATAAGTGTACCAGTAAGTGGAAAAGAAGACATAGCAAGAGTTGCAAGTATTTCAGCAAATAATAATGAAATAGGAGAATTAATAGCAGAAGCTATGGAAAAAGTATCAAAAGATGGAGTTATAACAATAGAAGAATCAAAAACTTCAAATACAGAATTAAATGTTGTAGAAGGTATGCAATTTGATAAAGGATATGTTTCTCCATATATGGTAACAGATACTGAAAAAATGGAAGCTATAATTGACAATCCATATATCCTAATAACAGATAAAAAAATAAGTAATATTCAAGAGATATTACCATTATTAGAAGCATTAATGCAACAATCAGGAAAACTAGTAATAATTTGTGATGATATAGAAGGCGAAGCATTATCAACACTAGTACTTAATAAATTAAGAGGTGTATTAAATGTTGTAGCTGTTAAAGCACCAGGATTTGGAGATAAGAGAAAGGCTATGCTTGAAGATATAGCAATTTTAACAGGTGGAGAAGTTATAACATCAGATTTAGGATTAGAACTAAAAGATACACAAATAGAACAGTTAGGAAGAGCAAGACAAGTAAAGGTTCAAAAGGAAAATACAATAATTGTTGATGGAGCAGGAAATAAAGAACAAATATCAGCAAGAGTTAATCAAATAAGAACACAAATAGAAGAAACAAAAAGTGAATATGATAAAGAAGGATTACAAGAAAGACTTGCAAAAATTGCAGGAGGAGTTGCTGTAATTGAAGTTGGAGCTGCTACAGAAACAGAAATGAAAGAGAAAAAATTAAGAATAGAAGATGCATTATCTGCAACAAAAGCAGCGGTAGAAGAAGGAATTGTTGCAGGTGGAGGAACAGCATTAATAAATGTAACATCAGCAGTAGAAAAAACTGTAAATGAATTATCAGGTGGAGAAAAATTAGGAGCAGAGATTATATTGAAAGCATTAGAAGAACCTGTAAAACAAATTGCAAGAAATGCAGGTTTAGAGCCAGCAGTAATTGTAGATAATGTTAAAAAATCACAAGTAGGAATAGGATTTGATGCAAGTAAAGAACAATATGTAGATATGAAAAAATCAGGAATAGTAGATCCAACAAAAGTTACAAGAAGTGCGTTACAAAATGCAGCATCAATTGCATCAATGGTTATAACAACAGAGAGTTTAGTTACAGATGCACCAGAGCCAAAATCATGTAATTGTGGACATGACAATGGAATGGGAGCAGGAATGGACGGAATGTATTAGAATTTGACAAAATTAAAAATATAGGGTAATATAATTAATATTAAGAGTATATCTAGATATTAAATATCGAGCGATATAGAATAATCAAAATAGAAAGATTATTTACACAGAGGTAAGATTAAATATATAAAGCCTTACTGAGGAGTCTTAAAAGATTTCTTAGTGAGGCTTTTTAATTAAAATGTAGAAGGAGGAAAAATATGAAAATAAGAGAGGCTAAAATTGAAGATTTAAAGCAAATTACAATTATACAAGAACAAATTCAAGATTTACATTTAAAAGAAAGACCAGAAATTTTTAAAGAAAAAAATATGAATATGATAGAACAAGAGTTAATACAAATTATGAATAGTAAAGAAGAAACAATAATTGTTGCAGTAGATGAAAAATCCATAATATATGGTATATTAATATATAAAATAAAGGAAATAAAAAATCATATAAATTTACAAGATTCAAAAATTTTATGGGTAGATGATATTGGAGTTAATGAAAAATATAGGAAAAATGGTATAGGAAAGAAATTAATGGAGGAAGCGGAGAATATAGCTCGATTACAAAAATGTAACAGGTTAGAATTGAATTGTTGGTCATTTAATAAAGACGCATTAGAATTTTATAAAAGTTTAGAATTAACAACACAAAGAAATATAATGGAAAAAGAAATTATATAAGTAGTGAACTGTAACAAAAAAATAAAAATCAATAAAAAATTTAAAAATCAATAATAAAAAATTAAAAAAACTCTTGACAGTGATAAAAAAATGATTTATAATTTATAACTGTTAGGAGTACATGCAGGTGTAGTTCAATGGTAGAACCTCAGCCTTCCAAGCTGATGACGTGGGTTCGATTCCCACTACCTGCTCCAATAATACAATATTAATAAAGGTTAGTAAAGATATCTGTAAAAAACAATGTTTAAAATATTTAACTAGTTTTTAAATTACTTATTATAAAAGATTTTTAGATTATTATAAAAATAATATATGCAGGTGTAGTTCAATGGTAGAACCTCAGCCTTCCAAGCTGATGACGTGGGTTCGATT
>CANQTJ010000068.1 GCA_947626705.1 uncultured Clostridia bacterium
GTTTCAGTAAAAGATGCATCAAAAAACTTTGTAGTAGTAGCAATATTTGGAAAATATGGAATGGGGTTAAAAAATTTAAAAGCATTAATAACAGAATCTTTTAATAATGCAAATTTTAAAGTAGAGATGACACAAGATATGCTAGATACAGTTTTAGCAAGAGTTGATAATACTTTTGATGATGAAACAGAAGCATGGAAAGAATTAATAGAATTTTATTTCTTTGTACCAATGACAGAACTTATACAACAACATGAAGCTGTATTAGATAGACTAAAACAATTAGTAACTACATTATTTGAAGGTAGAGAAAGCATTTTTGATAAACATTTTAATCAGTCTGTATTTGATAAGGGACAGTTTAGAGAAGAAATATTCCAATTACTTTCAGGTAATATATTTGCTTATCTTGCTTTTCTACATGACAATAATTATATTGATGATGACCAATATAATAAATCTAAACAAGGTGCTACTAAATTTCTTGAAGGATTATTTGGAGTTGTTGAAGGACAAGTAGAAGCTGTTCAAGCAACAGGTGAATTAAATCAAGAATTAGCAAAAAAGGAATTATTTATGTAATATAATTTAAGTCACGATACAAAAAATAATGAGTTAGTTTTTTTGAATGTACCAAATGGAATGGACACTAAAAAAAGTGTCTTCCATTGGGTACATTTTTGTATATATGAAAGATAAATTACATTTAGATAATTGTTTAACATTTAAAGATGTTCAATGCGAAATAAAAAATGTACTTGACAAAGGGTACATTCCATTTGAAAATCACTTCCTTTTTCCGAGATTTTATGATAAAATGTTATAAAACAAGAGTTAGAAGAATGATGCAACAAGCGATAATTATCAAATATTGAATATAATAATTACAGATTTATAAAGAAAGTTAATAAAATATAGTAATTGAATAGTAAATAATAAAGAAAAGAGGTAATAATAATGGCAGTATTAATTGATGGAAAAGAGTTAGCAAAAAAGATAAGAAGTAATTTAAAAATAGAATGTGAAGAATTAGGAAAAAAAGGCATTAAGACAAAATTAGCAGTAATAATGGTAGGAAATGACTCAGCATCAAAAGTTTATGTAAGGAATAAAAGTAAGGCATGTGAAGATGTTGGAATAGAATATGAAGAACATTTATTAAGTGAAAATATTACTCAAAATGAATTAATTAATTTAATAAAAAAGTTAAATCAAAATAAAACTGTAAATGGAATACTTTTGCAAAGCCCAATACCTTCAAATTTAGATATAAATGAGGCCTTTAGAACTATTATACCAGAAAAAGATGTAGATGGATTTAATCCAATAAATGTTGGAAAATTAGTATTAAATCAAGATACATTTGTATCATGTACACCTTATGGAATTATGAAAATGTTTGAAGAATATAATATTGACTTAACTGGTAAAAATGTGGTAATATTAGGAAGGAGCAACATTGTAGGAAAACCATTAATACACTGTTGTTTAAATAAAAATGCAACTGTAACAACTTGTCATTCTAAAACTCAGAATATAAAAGAAATTTCATCAAGAGCTGATATACTAATTTCCGCAATAGGAAAAGCACATTTTGTAACAGAAGATATGGTAAAAGAAAATGCAGTTGTAATTGATGTTGGAATTAATAGAAAAGAAGATGGCAAAATTACAGGAGATGTAGACTTTGAGAATGTAAAGGAAAAAGCAAGTTATATAACACCAGTTCCAGGGGGAGTAGGACCGATGACAGTAGCTATGCTTATGAATAATGTTATTAAAGCCACGAGAAGACAAAACGGAATGATAGATTAATTAAATAAAATATAGAGGGACACCGTTATTTATGGTGTCCTTTTATGTGAGCATAGAAAATTATTAATTTAAAGGAGGAAAGATTTGAAAGATTTAGAAAGTAAAAAATATTGGATATGGTTTAGTTTAATAAAAAAATTAGGAAGTAGAAGAAAATTAAAATTACTAGAATTATACAAAAATCCTGAACAAATATATAATTTAACAAAAGAAAAATTATTAAAAATTGATGGAATAGGAGAAGAAATAGCTAATAATATTATTAAGTCTAAAAATAAACAAATTTTAAATTATCATATTCAATATATGCAAAAGAATAATATTGATATTATTGACATTAATGAAGAAAGCTATCCACAAAATTTAAAGCAAATTTATGACCCACCAATAAGCTTATATATAAAAGGAAATAAAGAAATTTTAAATAATAAAAATATAGGAATTGTAGGTTGTAGAGAATGTACAGAATATGGAAAAAGTGCGGCAAAATATTTTGCTTATAATTTATCAAAACAAAATATTAATATTGTAAGTGGATTAGCAAAAGGAATAGATAGTTATGCACATATAGGAAATTTATTTGCTATAAAAGAATATAAAAATGATGTAAAAATTGAGACAAATTTTAATGAAGATGGTAACATTTATAAAGAAAAAGTTAATAATTATGGAAAAACTATTGCAGTTTTAGGTAATGGTTTAGATACTATATATCCAAAGGAAAATATTAAATTAGCTCAAAACATTATAGAAAGTGGAGGAGCAATTATTTCTGAATATCCTTGTGGTATTAAGCCAGATAAAATGAATTTTCCTGCACGAAATAGAATTATTAGTGGTATTAGTTTAGGAATAATTGTAGTTGAAGCAAAAGAAAAAAGTGGAACTTTAATTACTGTAGATTTTGCTCTAGAACAGGGGAGAGATGTTTTTGTTGTTCCGGGTAATATTAATTCAATTAACTCTGTTGGAACTAATGATTTGATAAAACAAGGAGCTAAGATTGTTACTAATTATAATGAAATTATGTACCATAAGCCTTCATACCTGTAATAGGGTATCTAGTTAATTTTTCTCTTGACTTAAATTCACCAGATACATCTAATGCATCTCTGATTGAAAAAACTATTATTTCATCTTTTAATTTTTTCATTTCTCTTGCCTCATATAATCTATATTTTCTATTAATTATCATTGTAGCCATAACCATCAGATTTCTTTGATAGCATGACTTTTTTCCAGTAATTTTCTCTTGAAATAATAAACTCTTTATCTGTTCCTATTGCATACCATTCTAATAATGTAAATGTAAAGTTTTTTCTAATATATTCATTATTTAATTGTAGCATTTCTTTATTACCACCATTTTTAGAATATATATAGCAACTCCATCTTTGCCATATTCCTTCTTGCCCATAAGCACTTCCAATATATTTTTTTCCATTACTCCTATCAAATAACATATATATACCTGTTACATTTTCTAGTTTTCTTTTCCACTCATCTATATTATTATTTACTATTACTTCTAATTCTTGAAATGTTAAATTGATTTTGTTGTAACCTTCAAATGCAACTCCTTTATATGGTTTCTTTAATATTTCTACCACTTTCATATCTGCTAAAACATTTTCTGCATTTCTTTTTAGCTGTTGTGTAGTATTTTTATATTCTACTATAAGTCTTCCAATTAAGTTTTGATACTCAGAAACAGGAGTTAGGTCATAACCTACATTATTTGTTATTTCATAAAAGTTTGGTTTCTTACTTACTTCATATATTCCTGCAAAAACCCATTGTTCATAGCTCACAGTATAATACCTAACAAATGCAATAACTCTTTGCCTTGATAGAGCATCATTGTCACCTTTCCATGCAATCCAATTTAGTAACCAGTTAAAATTTCTGTTCATAACTACTAATGGTTCATCATAACTATTAGATACCATAAATCTAACTTTGTAATTTTGTATCTCATTTTCTGGTATATTTAATATATCATTTAATAATATCTCTTTCATATAAGTTTCTCCTTAATATCTTCAATTTTTTCCTTATATTCTATTATATAATTATATATTGGTAATGCTAATTCATCAATTTTTAATTTACAATTAAAATTAGTATCTTTTTTTTGCAAGTCACTAATTGGAATATCTATATTTACTGTTGTTCCTAAAGATAAATTTATTACATTTCTTGTTTCATTTTGTATATATTTGATGATTTTTTCTTCTTCATCTTTTAGGAGATTTAATTGTTTAATTTCTTTTATTAATAATCTTCCATTTCTAGTATAATCATCTGTATCTATATCTTTTCTCCATTGTCCTCCTAATATATTATAAAAATTTTTGTAGTATTCCTTATTAAAATTAGTTTTCACATATTCTTTATCAAAATCTGCTATTTTTAATGTATTACCATAACTATCTCCAAGTTTGATATATGCACTAACATAATGTTCAGCTTTAATTTTTAATTCTTCTATTAAAGATGTAGGCTCTTGTTTGCTTACAAAATTCATACTGCTTACTTTTGTTAACTTATTCCATTGGTGTTTAACATCTGCAATCCAAATTTCAATTCTAATATTGCTTTTATTTAGTCTAATTTCAAAATAATTTGTCCATTTCCAAACAACATTTATTGCATTTCCACCACCAAGTACAAATTCTCCTTTTGAATTATTTACAATATTTTCTCTTAGAACTTCTAATCTTTTTAATGTTTCATAATCATTACCTTCTCCAAATTTTTTTATAACTTCCATATTTTTTCCTCCCAATTATTTGTATATTTATTGTACCACTAAATTAAATATTATTCAAATTGAAAATACGATGGTCATTTTAATGAATTTTATAAAGTTTTATCATTGAAACTAAAACAAAGAAAAGAAAAAAATTTAATATTAAGTGATTCAAAATAAAATTCTTATAATGTAATTTAAAGTGTACTTTCACAAAGTGCATAAAAAAAGCCATATATCTAAATACTAGTTATATATATGCTAAAATACAACCCACCTATATAACAATAAAACATACTAGAACAACTAGAATACATTTATATGTTATATAAATGAGTTTTAGTGGTTTCAACTGAAATTGAACCAGTGTTTTAACTAAAATTTTGTGCAAACAGTTATCAAACAATTATAAAAATGACACTTTTTATAGAATTTTTTTAAATATTTTTAGATTTACTATTGATAAAATTTTATTATTTTTATAACAGTTATTTTATTTTATGGAGTTTTATTGTTATGAGTAACAAAGAATTAAGAAAAGAAATTACAATGAAAAAACAGGAATAACTTATACTTTGGTAGGAGTTTAATATTTATCAAATTTAGTATATGTAGAAGCAGAAAACATAATTAATGGAACAATTGAAAAAGGTATAGAAAAACTAAATCAAAAGACATACTAGAAAATGGAGATTTAATTGTACTATCAGTTCGTGTAACATAAACGAATTCTCTTTTAAAAAATAGTATTTTGACAAACTTATGTAAATATGTTATAATCTCATTTGAGGTTATTAACAATGTATTAAGTACTCAAAAAAATAATAATTTAAGGAGGAATAAGTATGAGCAAAGGAAATGGAACACGGACAGTAAAAGGAGGAAACTTTTGGCTTGAGCTGAAAGAAATTCTGCAAGAGGGCATCAAAAATCAGTGGTTGGCTTTTAGGCGCAACATAGCTATTAATCTTGTTACGACTGTCATATTTTTTATGCTAATTTTCATAATCGCATCGATTATAGGAAAAATTGTATTCAAAGTTGAGAACTGGTTAATCATAACTGTCATGAGCTCTGTCTTAGGAGCAATACCATTGCTGTTTACAGGCACGATTATAGTTAAAATCGTATACAAGATTGAATCAATGTTAATATTAATTGAATTATTATTGATATTCATATTGGGAGTGTTGCTAAATCATTCCATTGATAACATCATACCTCTGATCGTCTTCAATCTGTACTTGCTTATTTCTTTGGTTAGCAATAAGTTGGTGGCGGAAAGCGAAGGAAAGTAACGATCCATTAGTTAAAAAGCTCATAACGGAAACGAGTCAGTAAAAGTAAATTTTGCTGACTTGTTTCCTATTTTATTGTAAATAAAGACATATAAAAAATAAGCAAAAAAACATTATACATTGACTTACCATATCTTCTGGCTTTAAATTTCCTAATTCTAAGCATAACACTATTGTATTATCAAAATCTATCATTTCTTTAACAATTTTAGGGTGTAGTTGACCACTTTCTAATATGTATCCATATATCTATTTTGTATAAACTCTCTGGATGAAATCTTACACCTATATAAAAATCTTTGTCCTTTGCTTCAATAACATCTGCATATCCATCTTCACAAAATCCGACTTTATCTAATTTGGGACAGTCTTTTATAGTTCTTTTATGTCTTGAATTTACCATAATTTCTTCTTTATTTACAATCTTATAAAATTTAGATGTTTTATCTATTGTTATGTTATGTACATATTGTTTTGACATTTGCATATGTTTTTCAGGATTATCTATTTTATAAGTTGTACCACCAATAGCTCTAACAATAATATTTTGTCCACAACAAATTCCAAGAGTAGGTATATTATTTTCATAACAATACTTTGATACAATACACTCATAATTATCTGATTCAACACCACCTTGAAAAATTATTCCATCACATAATCTTATTTGAGAAATTAAGTCATCATATTCTTTTCCTTGTAAATCTTCTTTCCAATTATCTCCTATATATTTTATATCTTTATCTGGTGGTAATATAGCTATTGCAACTGCCCCATTATCAAAAATAGCCTGTTTGATTTCATCTCTAACATATGTATCCGTTCTATTGTTTTTGTAACTAGCATAATGTTTGCTCACAATTCCTATTACTACTTTCTTCACTTTTTACTTCCTTTCCATTTACAACTAATTTATATAATTTTATACTAACTAATATTTCTATAATTGATAATATAAGTAATATTGTTATTACTGTAATCATTGGATTATTTACTAAAATCATTGTAAAACTTAAACTCATTATTGCTCTTACAACTTTTCTTGAAAATTCCATTGTTGTTAATAATGATTGCTGTTCTTCTTTTTCGACATTTCTTAATGCTAAATCTTGCATATATACTTTAAATGGATCTCTAATAAATAATATAATATAATTATATATCCTAAACTCATAATACCAAATTTTAGTATTATAAAGTTTCTAATAAAAGAACCCAGTATCATTACAACAATAGATATACTCAGTATATTGGTAAAATTACCCCTACTTTTTCTTTATATTTACTATGTATCTTATTAAATGCCATATTAAAAATAACTCTTACAATATGAGAAATGCATAAGATAGCACCTATTATTAAAGCTGTTTTTTCTACATCAAAGTTTAAAAGTAATTCTTGTTGTATAAATAGTTTTCCATTTGATTGTCCAGAATTTACAATAGGATAGAAGAAACCATAAGAAACAATCAATACTATAATTAGCTTAGTATAATTTATTTTTGTTTTAGATTCTATTTTAATTTCTTTCTTAATCTTATTGTATTTAGAATAATCTACTATGTAAAATGATAATATAAAGCATATTAAACAAAAAGTAATGCACCCAAACATTGGTAAATAATTATTTAAATTAAACATTAAACTTGCAATAAATGAGATAATCATTGTTACTGTCGCATATATAGTATTAGATTTTGTTTTAACTTTTATATATTCATTATTCCTATTTTGTAATTCAAGATTATTCTTTAATACTGCATTTGACATATTTTGAAATGTAAATGCGATTTCATAAATAACTTTACCTAAAGCTATAACTAAATATCTTATTAAACTTTGTCATTTTTTCTTGTTTCATTTTTCTCTCCAATTTATCTTTTTCTACATAATAATAGCCTAAACATTCTTTAATTTAGAGTTACATAAATAAAAAAGTCAGATATTATTTTATCATATCAAACTATTTGACATTTTCTAATAAAGTGTGTATAATAAAGATAGAAAATGAGAACCGCAGATGATGTGGTTACCACTTAATACAAGTAATAACGACACATTTCCTTGATCAAAAGTAGAATGTGCCGTTATTTTTATTCCTTATCTATAAGTTTGTTAATATACTGTATGTATATAACTGTCAATAAGGCTACGTTTATGGTTAATGATACCATTAAGGTTAATATTAAGTAAAATATAAAACTCATAAACACCACCTCACTTTCTGATAGCAATGACTATCTAGTAAAGTGGCAACACATATCTACTATCTCATTCTCTATGCTTAATACTATACAGTATTTTCTAATAAAAAACAAGCGAACAAAACGAATTTTCTTAATTATTTACATATATTTTATAAAATATAAAATTTTTTTGTTCCCCTTCATTCATTTCCATTACCATTGCTAGTATAAAAATTGATTTTGCCTTTCTTCATATCTGATAACATTTCTTGAAATGCTGGTCTGTGTTCCATATCTTTTGCACTTATTCCAGCATCTTCATACACCTTAAATACCTCATATTCTTTAAATTTGCATTCAATTTTAGATAATAATTCTTTACTTATTTTAATTTCTTTTTTGATAATCTTAATCATCTTACACCTTCCTTTCGATTAAGATAAAAGGCACGAAAAAAATCGACCTTTTACAGTCGATTTAATCGTTTTTCGTCTGG
>CANQTJ010000069.1 GCA_947626705.1 uncultured Clostridia bacterium
TTCTAAATTGTCAATTCCTTTTTTTATTAATTGTATAATATTCATTATTATCACCTTCCTTTCTTAGGTACAAAATTTAGTTTAAAAACATTTAATTGTAATCTAATACATCTCTAATCCTATTAGTGCATTGTATTCTCCTCTTTTTGTTAAAGATTTACTATATATTCCAATTATTGCATCTTCTCTTTCTTCTTCCATCTGTTCATTTATTATTATTATCTTTTCAGGTTTTATTCCTATCATCATTCCATTTTGTTTTCCTAATGATGAAAATGGAATGATTTTTAATTTAGGGATATATTCTTTTTTTATATTTTCTGATATCTTTTCAAAATCACCCCCTAATATACTTTCTATATTATTTAAAATATCTTTTGGCATTAAATCATATAATACTGACTTTTCTACAACTACCACTGGATTTCCTGTTATAGGTTCTTTTAACATATTTCCTGTGTCTACCATTGCATTAATTGTTTTTTCTTTTTTATTTAATTTTATTTTTATTTGACATATCATATCTTTTTTAGTTATTTTATTTTTTGTCATTTTAAATGCAATTATTAATATTATGCTTCCAATTATTGCTCCTATAAATATAACTTTTAATATATAAGTTCCAACATACATTCCATTTTTTATTATGATATTTGTTGGCTTTATTACATATATTAGATATGTCGCTACTCCGCCAAATGTAAAAGTTGTTACGTAAAATAATATTAATTGTTTAAACATACTTTTAAAATTTTGTGGTTTAAATGCTACAATTACTATTATTATTGATAAAATAATTTTTATAATAATATTAGAGTATATATTTAATTTGGATATATATTGGATAATAACATATATAGCTCCTATTAAACTTGCTAATATTTTTCTTAAATGGTATACTTTATTTTTTGAAATTATTGCTGTTGCATATAATATTATATAATTCATTATTAAATTTTCTATTAATATAATATCAATATAAATTGACATATTCTCACCTGCTTTTTAAGTTATATAAATTTTACTTTTAATAATAAATTATTTTATAATTTTGTTATATATATTTTTTATAACAACTTATTAATGTTATTTTACTATATACTTGTTACGAAGTCTGTCTTTTTTTATTGTAGAAAAAAAGAAATAATCGATTATTTTCGATTATTTCTTTCTTTATTTTTTCTCTTTATATCATTACATATTTTTATTTCTATTTTTTCTTAAAAATGGTGGTATATCTAAATCATTTTGTGAAGATGCTATTTCTGAATTTGATGGTATTGAATTCATTTTTTTCTCCCATGGTTTTGATACTATATTATCTACACCTATACTTGATATATTATTTTCTGGTTTTTCAAATCCAGTAGCTATTACAGTTATTTGAATTTCATCTTGCATTGTTGGATCTGTAACTGTACCAAAGATAATATTTGCTTCTGGGTCTACACTACGTTGTACTAATTCTGCTGCTGTATTTACTTCATGTAGTCCTAGGTCTTCTCCACCTGTTATATTTATAATTACTCCTCTTGCTCCTTCTATTGAAGTTTCTAATAATGGACTTTGTATAGCTTCTTTTGCTGCATCTTCTGCTCTGTTTTCTCCTGATGCTCTACCAACTCCCATGTGTGCCATACCTGTGTTTAACATTATAGTTTTTACATCAGCGAAGTCTAAATTTACTAATCCTGGTACTGCTATTAAATCTGATATACCTTGTACACCTTGTCTTAATACATCATCTGCCATTTTAAATGCTTCTATTATAGATGTTTTTCTGTCTATAATTTGAAGTAGTTTGTCATTTGGTATTACAACTAGAGTATCTACTTTTCCTTTTAAACTTTCTATTCCTCTTTCTGCTTGTGAAAGTCTTTTCTTTCCTTCAAATGTAAATGGCTTTGTAACAACTCCTATTGTTAATATTCCCATTTCTTTTGCTATTGAGGCAACTATAGGTGCAGCACCTGTTCCTGTTCCTCCACCCATTCCTGCTGTAACAAATACCATATCTGCTCCTCTTAATATTTCTGATACTTCAGACTTACTTTCTTCTGCTGATTGAGCTCCTATGTCAGGGTTTGCTCCTGCTCCTAATCCTCTTGTTATTTTTTCTCCTATTTGTATTTTTGTATTAGCTCTTGATTGTTGAAGTGCTTGTCTATCTGTATTTACTGCAATAAAGTCTACTCCTTTTATACCTGATTCTATCATTCTATTTACAGCATTATTTCCTGCTCCCCCAACACCTATTACTTTTATTGTTGCTGTTCCATCCATCATAGTTATATTATTATCTTCATATTCCATCATTTGGTTTTTCCTCCTCAAAATTTATATATTTTTATATTTTTTACTTAACTATAAAAAAATTCTTTTATTCTTTCAAATATATTTTTTAATATATTTTCATTCGTTTTTGTATCTATACTACTTGATACTGTTTTAGTAAATGGTCTTGAAGCTATATATCTAACTAGAGCATAGCTTGTCCTATATGTTGGTTTTGTTGCTCCTATTAATCTTCCTGTTGATATTTTTACAGGTATATTTAAGTTTATCTTTCCTGCCACATCACTTTTGCTAATATTTACTATTCCTTGTCCTGTTAAAATAACATTATTTATTCTAGATTTTATTCCTTGATTTGTCAAATCTTTATTTATAATTAAGAAAATTTCTTCAATTCTTGCCTCTATTATTTCTATTAATTCCGAACTTTTTATTATCTTATTTTTATTATTATCTTTACATGTATTTAGTATAATATCATTGTCATTATCTATAAAAGATTTTAATGCTAAACCATATTGTCTTTTAAGTTTATCCGCTTCTTCTTGCGTTATATTTAATACTAATGCTATATCGTTTGTTATATTTTCTCCTCCTACTGGTATAGAATTAGTATAAATATATGTTGAGCCTTCAAATACTCCTATTTCTGTATTTTCTGCTCCTATATCTATAATAGCTATATTATCGTGTAATTCATTTTTGTCCAGTATTAAGTTTCTCTCTGCTAAAGTTATTGGAACAATTCCATCTACCTCTAAGCCTATCTTTTTAAATATATTATTTATTTGTCTTACATAATCTTTATCAGCTAAAATTATTTGTGCACTTATGGTAAAGCTTGAACTTAAACTTCCTACAGGGTCTGATACAACTGTACCATTATCTAATATTACTTTATCTGGAACTATGTCTATTAAAGTTTTTCCATCAGGTATCTCTATATCTTTTACTTGCATTATAGCATTTTGCACATCTCTCATTGAAATTCCAGAATATTTATCTTTTAATTCTTTTGTTATGCTATTTTGAACTATTGTTACATATTTTCCTGGAATAGTTACATATGCTGAATTTATTTTTAAGTTAGTTTCGTCCTCCGCATCTTTTATAGTTTTGGCTAAACTTAAACATATTTCTTCTTCATTTATAATTTTTCCTTTTTTTAAACCATTACATTTATATGATGTACTACATATAGTTTCAATCTGTTCAAAATTATTAACTTCTCCTACAACTGTTGCTATTTTTGTTGTTCCTATGTCTACACCAACTATAATATCACCTATTGCCAAGTTAATTCCCCCATCTCACTAGTACTTAATTTCTAGTTGTATTTATATTACATTTTTTTTAAATTGTCAATAGAAAATGTTATATTTTTGTAATATTTTTGTAACACTTTTGTAATATTATTTTTTCTATTCTTTTGTATCTTTTGTTTCTGCGTCTTTATATCTATTTTTTATTTTTTCAGACCATTTTTCTACATAGTATCTTCTTACTATTCCTAAATTTAAAAACATTCTCCATACAAACACTACTATTGCCGCTAAATATATATCAACATTCAATTTTTCTCCTAAAACTGTCAATAATATTGCAAGTATTGCATTGCCAAAAAAACCTGATATAAATATTTTCATATCAAATTTTTTATTTATTACAGATGCTATTCCACCAAATACTGTATCTAACGCAGCAAGTATTGCAATAGCTAAATAACTTGAATATGTATATGAAATCATTGGTGCATTTAACCCAATTATTGCTCCTAAAACAGATGCTATTATCATAGTTAAAATAATCATTTTTTTCATTCCTTCCTAACATTTGAAATAAATTATTGTATATATTTTTGTGATATTTCTTTATTATATTTTGGTATAATAATTTTATTTTGTCTGTCTATGCTAATATCAAATCCTATATTTCTTAATAATTCTACATACCCTCCATTTCCTAGTAATGTGCTTTCTAATTTTGTTTCATCTCCTATTGCTTGTATTACGTATGGTGCTAGTATTCTTTGTTGATTTATATATATTATAGAATTATTTACATATACAATGTCTGACATATTAATTATTCTTTCTTCATTTATTGATATTGCTTCGGCTCCTGCTAACTTTAAATAGTCTACTATTATTAATAAATCTTCTGCTGTAATTGTTTCTACTCCTTCATTGTCTGTATCTTTTATTTTAATTACTATTCCTTTACCTTGTACTTGTGTTTTTCCTAAATACATATTAGTTTGTTCTAATTCTTTTTCTACCATTTTAGAGGACTCTTCTGCTGATTGTTCTTTTTCTTCGTATTCATTAAGTCTTTGCATTTTTTCTTGATATTGTTCTTCGGCTTCTTTGTATTTCTGTTTCCAATTGGCTAATTCTTCTCTAAGTTCTTCTTCTCTCATAGATTCTATAGATGTAATATCTGTTTCATTTACTATTTTAAATTGCATAAACATTATTGTTGATAATGCAAAACATGCTATTGCAATAGTTATAGTTACTGTTATTTTACCTTTTTTCATATTTCTTTTTCCTTCCATAGAGTTTTTTGTTTGGCAATCAATATAATAATTATTTTACATTGCTCAAATATTTAAAATTTAATACTCCCGTATACTTAGGAATTGTTATATCATTTGATTTTTTTAGGCTTACTTGTACTTTTCTTTCTTGTAAAGTACTTACATATCCACCAGGTCTTGATAAATTTGCTAATGTTTCTGGTAATCCTATTGCTTTAATTGTAAATGGAGATCCTATCCTTTCTCCATTTATGTTTATAATGTTTCCTCCACATATTATAGGTGTTGTTAATATTAGTCTTTGTTCATTTATAGATATAGCTTCTGCTCCTGCATTTTTCAATTCATTTACAATGTTCAATATATCCTTATCATGTACTAATAAATCATTTGAATTTAATACAGAATTTGCATCTATTTCACTATCTGAAATATTAATAATAACTCCTGCTCCTTTTACTTCTGATAACCCTATAATTTTATTTCCTTGAGTTATTTGATTATTTGCTTCTTCTAACTCTGAATTATTTTCTGTTGCTTTTTCTATTTTTTCTTTTAATTTCTCATCTATTTTTTCAGTTTCTTTTAAAAGATTGTCATATTTTTCTTTATATTTTAATACTTCTGCTTTTAAATTACTTTCTTCATAACTTTGGCTTATGGTACTATTATTATTATTTACTGTTTTTATTTGTATGCATATTCCTATTGTTAGAGCAAAACACATCATTCCTAACACAAAGCTAATCATTTTTTTATTTGTCATTTATCTCATTCCTCACATTTTATACTTTTTCTTTGAATCTAGATTTAAAATTTTTATTTATATCACCATTTACATATATTGTTCCTTCTATACCTTTATTTTCTTCTATTATTGTTGTGACATATAACATTTTGTTACTTAGGTTACTTCCATCACCAATATATATTGTTTTTTTCTCTTGTTCCATATATATAATGTAATCATTTTTGTCTGTTATATCTATCCATGAAATCATTTGATTTAGTTCATAATTTTCACATATATTAGTTATTTGTAATACTGTTTCTAGTTTTTCTAAATCTTCAATTTCTAATCTATTACCTTCAATAATTTTTTCTGCTGGAGTTGATATTCCTTGTATTACTGGTAATTCTAATTTATTTTCTGATACTTCTAATATATATCCTTGATTATCTATGTAAGCATATCCATTTAAAAATTCTACATTATAACTTTGTTTTCTTTCCTCTATAGTAATTTCTACTTTATTTGGAATTTTCCTTTTTATATTTGCATCTTTTATATATGGATTTTCTTCTATTTGCTGTTCAACTTTACCTCTTGTAAATTGAAATATGTTCTGTCCTATTTGTAATTGAGATAAACTTTTTATTGTATCTGTTGATATTTTTTCATTGTTTATTACATTTATATCACTGATATTAAATATTGGTGAAACCATTGCAAAGACTACTCCGCCTATTATTAAAAACAACAAAGTAGTATATTTTATAATTTTTTTTATTCTTTTTTTCTTTTTTATAATTTTTGACTGTTTTTTAGATATGTTATTTTCTTTTCCATACGTTTGTGTTCTATTTTTTTTTGTCATACCTATGACAACTTCCGTATCAAAATCGAATTGATTTTTTATGTTGTTTTTTTTATGTATATTTTTTTGATTATCAACTATATTTTTATTTCTTTTATTTTGTTTATTTTTACTCTTATTTTCAATACTTTTATTTTTTATATTTTTATTTTCCGTATTTTTTTTACTAATTGGCTCTCCTTCTTGCTGTTCTTCTTCAATATCTTCGTTAGAAAATTTATATAAATTATCAAATTTTTGCTTTTGTTGTTTTGTCAATTTTTTCACCTCCAGATTTTATATTAGTATTTTATCAAAGTTTTTTTTATATTTCCATACTTTTATTAAATTTTTTTAGTTATTGTACCTTATATTTACAATTTACAACTAGTATCTTAATTAAATATATAATATAAATAAGATTTCCTAATAATAAAAAATTACTAGAAAATCTTATTCTTATAATTAATGATATTTTATATCATTTTTCTATCATTATATTTGCTCCTATACTTCTTAATTTTTCATCTAAATTTTCATATCCTCTTAAAATATATTCTATATTTTCTACTCTTGTTTTTCCTTTTGCAATTAAACCAGCTAATACTAACGCCGCTCCTCCCCTTAAATCTGTTGCTGTTACATTTGCTCCATATAATTTTCTCGTTCCTCTTATTATTGCACTTTTTCCTTCTACAGTAATTTTTGCTCCCATTTTATTTAATTCTTGCACATATTTATATCTATTTTCAAATATATTTTCTACTATTATTGATGTTCCTTTTGAAATTGTTAACATAGAAGCAAAAATTGATTGCATATCTGTTGGGAATCCTGGATATGGCATTGTTTTTATATCCAATGCTTTTAATTTTTTTGGTGCTATTATTTTTACTTTATTTTTTTCTATATTTATTTTACATTCTGCTTCTTCTAGTTTATTTATTACTGGTGCTATATGTGTTGCATTTACATTTTCTAATATTGCATTTCCCTTTGTTGCTGCAATAAAACATAAAAAAGATCCTGCTTCTATTCTATCTGGCATTATATTATAACTTACATCTTTTAATTTTTTTACTCCTTCTATTTGTATTTCATCAGTTCCCGCTCCTGTTACCTTTGCTCCCATTTTGTTTAGAAAATTTTGTAAGTCAATTATCTCTGGCTCTCTTGCTGCATTTGTAATTTGTGTTGTTCCATCTGCTAATACACTGGCTAATATAATATTTTCCGTAGCTCCTACGCTTGGAAAATCTAAGTGTATTTTTTCTCCTTTTATACTTTCTACCATACATTCAATATTTCCATAATTTTTCTCTACTGTTATTCCTAACTTTTCAAAACTTTTTAAGTGTAAGTCTATTGGTCTTGCTCCAATATCACATCCTCCTGTTTGTGATAGTTTGTGGGTACATAAATTTTAAATGAAATGATAGCCCTCCGTTTTCGTATAATTCATTATACATTTCGTCATTTAAATTGTATTCTTCTTTTATTTTAGATGTTATTTCTTTTGGGTTAAATACTACGATTTTATCAAATATCCTTGATAACTCTTCTTTTGTTAATCCACTTTTCTTAATATCTTCTATTGCTTTGAATATTAAATCTTCTTTATCTTCTAACTTATTTAAAGTATTAAATCTGCCTTCTATTTCTTGTAATTTTTCTTTTTCATATTTTATTTTCTTTTCTAGTTCTTGTTTTTTATCTTTGTAAATAAATTCAGGGATTAAATCGTTTAGCTTATCTTCATATACTTGCTTAAATTGTTTTTCTAATTTTTCTAAAGTTTGTTTTGATTTGTTTAAGTCCTTTTCAAGTGATGATTTATTAGTTGATATTGCTTTTGTGTTATCCATTACAAAACTTTTAAATTCTGGATTACTTACTAAATTATCTATATATGAGTTTACTATTTGGTCTAGATATTCTATTCTCATTCTGTGTGGTGTGCATCCATAATCTAGTCTAATCTCTTTTAT
>CANQTJ010000070.1 GCA_947626705.1 uncultured Clostridia bacterium
AATAACAAACACAAGGAAAACAAAATAAAAAATGAAAATGATAAAATCTGTAGAAAAATGCTAGATATAAAAATAGACGTATTATTAATAATGATTAACAAAATCCTAAAAGAAAAATTAGGAGAAGAAAAGACAGAATCAATAATAAAAGAAATGAGGGGAGAGGAAAAAGAAATGTTACAAATATTAGAAACAATAAGAGAAGAAAATGAAGAAATAAGACAAGAAGGAATTAGATATGGTAAACAAATGATAATAAAAGAAATGTTAAAAAGGAATATGCCAATTGATTTAATATCAGAAGTAACAAATATGACCAAAAAATCCATAATGAAAATAGCAAAAAAACTGTAATATATAAAATATTTAAAAAAAAATAAAAAGGAACTATTTTATGTTTAAACTCATAAAAAATAGTAAATAATTTTACTATAAGTATATGAGAGGTGAATCAATTGAAATTAGGATTATCATTATCAGGTGGAGGCATTAGAGGCATAGCTCATGCGGGTGTACTAAAGGCATTAGAGGAAAACGATATAAAAATAGATATAATTGGTGGAACTAGTTCAGGGAGTATAATATCTACATTATATGCTATGGGATATTCTCCATATTATATATACATATTATTTAAAAGATATGCAAATGATTTAGTTAGTCAAAATTCATTATCTGCAATTACTAGTTTAGGAAGTTTAATGACAAGTAAAAAAACAAAATTTTCTGGTTTTTTTTCTGGGGAAGAAATTGAAAAAGGATTTAATGAAGTAGCTCTAAGAAAAGGAATAAAAAAGGTATCAGATATAAGTATGCCAATTACTATTCCAGCAGTAGATGTTCAAAATTCAAAAGAATATATTTTTACTAATATTATACCTAAAGACTCAAAAAATGATAATAAATATATAACAGATATATCTATAGGTAAAGCTATAAGAGCAAGTAGTAGTTTTCCTGTAATTTTTAGTCCCTGTGAATATGAACAGCATAAATTTTTAGATGGTGGTATTTTAGATAATTTTCCTTCATTAGAGGTAAGAAAGCAAGGTGCTGATAAAGTAATAACTGTTAATTTTAAAGCAGATGATATTGATGATAATAGTAATGTGATGGATATAATAATGAGGTCTATTGATATAATGGGAAATAAGATATCAGAAGAATGTTTAAATGATAGTGATATGGTATTGACAATTAAAACTGACAAAACAGGATTATTAGAAATAGATAAGTTGGATGATTGTTATAAATATGGGTATAGACAAACAATAAAAAATATGGATAAAATCAAAAATCTAATTAACAATTAATACTATTGAGTGAATATAATATATTGAATAATTATATAATAAATAAAAAAATAGATATGATATATAATATTATTAATAATTATTTGAAAGCATTAAAAGAAATATAGTATGAATATAATAGTTAAAAATAATAATATTAATATAATTATTCAATAATATGAGAAAAGAGGTATTATATGGATATTAGATATTTTGATAATAGTGCTACAACTAGAATAAAGGAAGAAGTTATAGAGGAAATGTTTCCATACTTAAGTATACAATATGGAAATCCGTCATCTATGTATAGTATTGGTAGAAATGCAAAGAGAGCAATTGAGAAAGCAAGGATAAGGGTTGCCTCTTTAATAAATTGTAAGCCAGAAGAAATATATTTTACAAGTTGTGGTTCAGAAAGTGATAATACTGCGTTAAAAGGAATTGCTTATTCGAATAGCAACAAGGGGAAACATATAATAACATCTAAAATTGAACATCCTGCTATACTAAATACTTGTCATAGCTTAGAAAAGCAAGGATTTAGTATAACATATATTGATGTAGATAAGAATGGACTTGTTAATTTAGATACCTTAAAAAATTCTATTAGAGAAGATACAATATTGATTAGTATTATGTTTGCAAATAATGAAATAGGTACTATAGAGCCAATTGAGCAAATTTCAGAAATAGCACATAAAAATAATATTATATTTCATACAGATGCTGTTCAAGCTTGTGGAAATATTCCAATTGATGTACAAAAAATGGGTATAGATATGTTGTCTTTGTCAGGACATAAGATTTACGCACCAAAAGGTATAGGAGCTTTGTATGTAAAAAAGGGTATAGAGTTTGAAAGATTTATAGATGGTGGACATCAAGAAAAAAATAAAAGAGCAGGTACTGAAAATGTTGCTCAAATTGTTGCTTTGGGTAAAGCCTGTCAGATTGCTGAAAAAAATTTAGAAGAATATCAAAATAAATTGAGAGATTTAAGAGATTATTGTTTACAAAAAATTAGTGATAATATTCCAAATATACATGTAAATGGTACTATGGAAAATAGATTGCCGGGAAATATTAATATAAGTTTTGAAAATATTGATTCAAGTGAGTTATTGTTTAAGCTAGATAGTTATGGTATTTGTGCTTCGGGAGGCTCTGCATGTTCTTCAGGTGATAATAATCCTTCGCATGTTTTGACAGCAATTGGAGTTCCAAATGAATTGGCAAAAGGAGCAATTCGTTTTACTTTTGGAGATTTTAATGATATAGATGAAATTGATTATTTGGTTGACGTTTTGAAAAAAATCATTGTTTCTTAAAGGATAAAAATTTATATTGATTATTTAGAAATTATGTATAATATTATAGTTTAATGATAATAAAAATTAATTAACATTGAATGTTGATATATTAATATTTACTGCATAACCTATAGATGTAACATAAATAATGCAACTGTTAAATATTAATATATCAACGTTTAGAATAAAAAACTATAAGTAGTGAATTATAATTATGAAATAATTGTGAACGTTCTATATGTTTTCAATTGCAGAAATTGCACATTTTATTCCATCAACGGATGCGGACATAATTCCGTCCTGCATAACCAGCACCTTCTCCACAAGGATATATACCATTAATATTAGAAAGTGAATTTTCACCTCTTAAAATCCTTACAGGAGAGGAACTACGAGTTTCTACACCAGTTAAAATACTATCTGGATTAGCAAAGCCATTCAATTTTGTATCAAAATATTTTATTCCTTCTTTTAAAGTTTTAGAAACAAAGTCTGGTAAAATTTCATTTAGGTTCGATAAAGTGATGCCAGGTTTATAAGATGGTTTAATATTTCCTATATAGCTTGATTTTATGTTATTATAGAAGTCTTCAAATCTCTGAATAGGTGCAAAATAGTTTGAACCTCCTAAAATAAAAGCTTTTTTTTCTAAATCTTTTTGAAAATCAATACCAGCTAAAGGACTATTATTTTTAAAATCATTAGGTGTTACATTAACTAATACCGCAGAATTGGCGTTTATACCACTTCTTGAAAAATAGCTCATTCCGTTAGTAACAATAGTATTTTCCTCGCTAGAAGAAGGCATAACTATCCCTCCGGGACACATACAAAAAGTGTAACATGAACGACCTGTTTCACTATGATATGCTAATTTATAATCAGCAGGTGGTAATTTTAATTTAGTTTTATTTCCATATTGAGCTTTATTTATATCACTTTGTAAATGTTCAATTCTAACGCCAACAGAAAAATTTTTTGGCTCTAATATTAATCCTTTTTCATATAATTTATAAAAAGTATCTCTGGAACTATGCCCTATTGCTAAAATGAGAATATTAGTATTTATTATATCTGTACAATTAGTGTTTAAATTTAAGGTTTTAATACTTGAAAGAGTTTTATTATTAGTTTCAAAATCTATAAATTTTGTATTAAATAAAAATTTTCCACCTTTAGAAATAATATATTCTCTCATATTTTTAATAATTTTAATTAAATTATCTGTACCGATATGTGGCTTTGTAGTATAAAGAATTTGCTCAGGAGCACCAAACTTTAGAAAATTATCAAGAACTGTTCTGCAATGAGGAGAATTAATATTAGAAGTAAGTTTTCCATCTGAAAATGTACCTGCACCGCCTTCTCCAAATTGAACATTTGAATTAATATTTAATTTACCACTAGCTATAAAATTATCAACAGATAATTTTCTTTCTTCTACACTTTGCCCTTGTTCTATGATTAATGGTTTATATCCATATTTGATAAAAGTTAATGCAGAAAATAAACCACTTGGTCCTGCTCCAATTATAACAGGTATTGTTGATTTATTAAGATTATATTCAATTTTATTTTCTATAAATTTATCAAGTTTAGATACATTCTTATATTTTAAATATTTTTCTTCATTTTTAAGATTTATATCAATTGAATATGAATAATGAATATCATCTTTTTTTCTAGCATCTATAGACTTTTTAGAAATATGCCATTCTGTAACGGATTCTTTTGGTATTTTATATTTATTTACTATTATATTAAATAATTCCTCATTGGCTATGTCTTCATAGATTTTTACATTGTTTATTCTTATCATAAATACTCCTTGTCATTTTTTATTTATTATATAATTTAATTAGTATAAAGTAAATAGAAAATTTATGGTGCGATTATTATAGGGTTAGGGCATTATGATTTCTTATTTATTTTGCATATAGGATGTAATAATATATTGATATAATAATATATATTTAAAGTTTATGTAAATAAAATTGATAATTTTTTTGTTAGTTCTAATTACCTTTGTATACGAATACAATTAAACAAAAGTATTCGTATGGGGGTTGGCTATATGAAGAGTATATCAATAGATGAACGTGCGATTGATTTAGCACATTATATTATAGATTCAAAAGATACAGTGAGGGGTGCAGCTAAAAAATTTGGAATAAGTAAAAGTACAGTACACACGGAAGTAACACTAAAGAACGGTAGAAATAAATTGACGTCGAAAACTTTGTTTTCGTTACGGCAATTATATGGCTGTGCCAATTGGACAGGTAGGGACGAGCATTGCTCGTCTAATTCCAGAAAGTATTGAAATAAAGAAAGTTTTTCTAGCAGAAAAGAATCCAGTTGTGAAGTTGTGTTTAGTAATAAAATAAAAATTTTTATAAAGCTTTGAAAGTAAAATTTTAAGGCTTTATTTTTTTGCTCTAAAAATTATACAAAAACAAATTAAAAAAGCCACAAAATCGATTGTGATGCAAATTAAAGTTGAATGAAAGGAGGATTATATGAACAAACAAAAATTAAAAGGTTTATGGATACCAGTACAAATTTTATTAGACGAACAATTATCAGATAAAGAAAAATTAATATTATCAATGATTTTATACTTGAGTGATGAAACAGGAAGTTGCTTTGTAAGTAATAAATATATAGCAAGTATTGTGAATGTAACCTCCGATAGAGTTTCAAAGATAATTAGTTCATTAAAGAAAGAGCAATATATAGAAGTGAAATTAAAATATAAATTAGATAGTAAAGAAGTAGAAAATAGGCAAATAGTTCCTAATAAAGAAAAATCATATTTGAATTATTCAATAAAATCACCACAATATAGTTATGAAAAAGAATTTGAAAGAATAGGAGAAGAAGCAAAAAAATATCAAAAAGAAAGAGATACAATAATAGCTAATAATGAAGAATTAAAAACCTATTTAGATGCCGAAAAACAAATTAGGTATGAAGATAGAGAAAAAGAAAATGAATTAGAGTTATAAAAATATTGTAATAAAAGCTGTTTTATGATAGTATTATGTTGAAAAGAGGTAAAGATGAAAATTGGAATAGATATAGATAATACATTAACAGAGGTTCAAGAAGAACTAAATGAAGCAGCATATAATTATGCGATTAAACTTGGGAAGGAAATTGATTCTTCAGTTATATCAGAAGATATAAATAATAATGGCTCATTTTATAAGGAAAAGTTTAAGTTTTCTTATGATGAATTGAGATATTTTCTTAAAGATATAATGGAGAAAATAATAAACAGAGCAAAACCAAGAACGGGAGTTATAGAAACATTAGAAAATTAAGAGAAGAAGGTCATAAAATATATATAATAACTGCAAGAGATAGTGAATTTCATGATGATCCATATTTATTGAGTAAAAACTGGTTAGATAAAAATAAAATTGAATATGATAAATTAATTGTGAATGCAAGAAAAAAAGCACCAGTTTGCATACAAGAAAACATAGATTTATTTATAGATGACCAATTGAATAATTGCATAGAAATTACAAAAGAAGGTATACAAACAATAAGAATATCTAATGATAAAGAAAATTTTGAAAATATAGAAACAGCTGATAATTGGGAGCAAATATATAAATATGTTCAAAAAATAAGTGATATGGAGTAACAAATGAGTAAATTGAAAAAAGAAGATCAAATATTAGTAATGTTAGCATTTTTTAGTATATCAGTTGGATTATGGGGGAATTTTAGACAACTTTGGTTAGAAGCTAATAACTTTTCTGTAACCAACATAAGTAATATAATAAGTATTGGGACATTTATAAGTGTTTTAGGAATAATATTTGTAGGAAAATATATAAAATTAGATAAATTAAAATATTTTATAACATTCACTCTATTGATAAAGTTATTTAATATGTTATTATTATTAAAATTAAATAATTCATTAAATAGTGCACTAATAAATACTTCAATTGCAATAGATGTATTGGCAGAGTACATAATAATAAGCAGTATATATCCATTAATTACTACAATATTAAAAAACAATACAATATATAGTAAAAGAAAATTAACGGAGTATTTATTTAGAGATGTTGGTGTATTAATAGGTGGATTATTAATTGGAAAAACAATTATAGGTATTTTTGTAAATTACAATGTCTGTCTATTTCTATCAATCATTTTTTTAGGTATTGCAATAATAACAAATGTAAATTTAAGGGTAGAGAAATTAAATGATATAAAAAAAGATACTAAAAGTTTTTTGATTAAATATATATTAAAAAGTAAAATTCAGATTTTATATGCAATCTATACTTTTATTGGTGCTGCAGCGATGTCAACTGCTTTAGGATTGAAAATGTTAACTTTTACAAATTATTTAGGATTTTCTGATGGTGATGCAACAAATTATTTATTAATAATAGGATTAATAGCAGATGTTATAGGAATATTAGCATTAAAGTATTTAACACCAAAAAATGATTATATTACAATAACAATAAAATTTGGAATAAGATTTATAGCATATACAATAGCATTCTTTTCAAATAATATATTAATAACATTGATTGCAATAACTTGGTCTATATTAATATCTACAGCATATGAAAATGTATGTGATGGTTATTATATTAATGGAGTAGAAAATGAATATCAATTAAGATATACCAATTTTAGATACATAATAAGATTTTTAGGAGAAGCTGTTGGTGTATTCCTATGTGGATTAATGTATGAAATTGGACTTAGATATATGTTTGGATTATCAGCAATATTTATGATTTTTCAAATAGGACTAGCATATTATTTAATATATCTAAGAAGAATGGAGAAAAGTAATTTATGAATAAGAGAATAATTTTATTTGCCATCCAAAAGAAAAATATAACCCAGATGATTTTACTTTTCATATTACATTACATATTGATAAAGATTACGAGAAAATTTTAAATTTTCAAAAAGAATTAAAAGAAAATTTTAGACCATTCTATTTAGAATTTAATATTTTAGCATTATTTGACTATCCAGGAGATATGATAAAGAAGATTAACCTAAAAAGATAATAATGAAATTATACAAAATCAAAAATACTAAGTAAGCTTTTTAACTGATTATCTTACTTAGTATTTTTTATTTGCAATATAAATTACTTAATTTCTTTAGTTCTGTTTTAAAATCTCAATATATTCATCATTATAGCTATTCCTTAATTTTCTAGCCTTTTCAGACCATTCTTTAAATTGTTTTTCCTTAAAAATTTTTGAATGATTATAATGTAATCCATGCATCCTTTTATATTCTCTAGTATATTCTTTTAAAATTAGACTATTTTTAATTTTTTCTTTTTGTTTATTTAAAGCTCCAATTTCTCTGCAAGTTTTTCCTGTATCTAAAAAAAATGCTATGAGCAAGATTAGTATTAACATAGTGTATATTAAAAACTCTTTTTGCTTCATATAGATAAAGTTTTTTTCTGTACTTAAATTTCTTACAATGGAGTTATTAGAATATCTATTAATTTGTTCTAATCTTTCTTTTAAATCGCCTTTGTATAAAAATCAGTATATGGAAAAAATTCCAAACACGCTCTAACTATTTGAAACATTTTAAAACTAAAAAAATAAAAGTAATATTTTTAAACTTTTAGTAATAGTATTGAAATAGAAGAAGGTGAGAATTTTGAAAAAAAGTTTGAATATTACATTTATTAATCCAAATACTGAAGAACAAATAGTACAAGCTATGGCTGGTTACTTAGCATATAA
>CANQTJ010000071.1 GCA_947626705.1 uncultured Clostridia bacterium
ATAGCGACAACAGTTACTATTGCAAGTTCAACAAAAAGTATGTAAATAAAAAGTAAATAAACTTGTTCTAATAACATCTGCACCGCCTCCTTTCATAAAGAAAGCGACACGCCATCTCTGCTTTATTCATCTTCTGGAAATATTATACATACAATTTTTGTAAAAAACAAGCGAACAAGTAAAATTTTACTAATTATCTTTATTTTGTAAATTTTTATAATAACTTAATATGATAATTTAAAGGTTTAGGATTTAGAAAGTTTCGGTTCACCATTTACCAACGGTTTTATAAATAACAAATTTTTCAAATATCTAAAAAATAGAGTAAAATTTTTTAGATATTTTTTTGTTTTCAAGTTTAACTTTTACACCTGTTCTTTTCCATTTTGTTTCTTACATTTTTTCATAATTTGCAATATAGAACCCTACCTATATTATACGATATTTATTGACATAATAAAAAGTGAGCATATTTTATATACCCACTTCAAAATTTATAATTTTTTTAATTTAAGTGTAAAATTTAAAATAAAACTGATTCTAATAAATAGAATACATCTCTATTGACAAATATAAAAATTTACATACCAAGTTTAAGTTTTCTAAATAAGTAAAAACATATTGATATAAATGAAACAGTTGATGACGAACCTATTACAGTACGTTTTACATTAATTGTTTCACCATTAATATTTTGATCTAATCTATTTGTACTAATTTTTTGTTGACTTATTTGATTTACTTTTAAAATATCTATATTATTATTTTCATTCATATAAAGTTTATGTTTTAGTTGATTACTTTCATCAATATTACTATTTTCATTAATATTACCATTTTCATCAATATCAACATTTTCATCTTCACTAATATCATAAATTTCAGTATTATTATCTATATCTATATCATTAATGTAATTATTATCTTGTAATATTCCTAAATTTTTATCTGTTGATGATTTTTTTGATGTATTAGTTTCTCCAATAACTTTATTTAAGGTAACATAGATATTGCTAACATTAATATCTCCGGTTCCTCCCATTGTTATTATACCACCTGAAACTTGGATATTTTGTAAACTAATATTTGTAGAGTTAACATTTATATTAGATTTTACTTTTAATTTAATATTAAACATATTTTCTCCATTTTTTACCTTTGTATTTTTAATTGCTGTTAGCATATTTGTACTTGGTGCAAAAGATATATTCCAATTAGTATTTGATGAAAAATTGCTAGGTGAAAGAATTTCAAATACATTAGTATCATAATTTAATTTTGCACTTAAGGCATCAATTCCATTACCAGCATTAATATTTGTTAAATCTACTTTAATTGTAACAATTTCACCCTCTTTTAAAGATGAATTAGAACTCATTTTCATTGTAACTGAATTTTTATTTGTTGTATTATATTTATTATTTTTATGATTTTCAGCTTTTTTAAAATTTATAGAAATATTATTGACATTAATATCTCCTGTTCCTCCCATTGTTATCATGCCACCTGAAACTTGAATATTTTGTAAACTAACATTTGTAGAGCTAACATTTATATTAGATTTTACTTTTAATCTAATATTAAATATGTTTTCTCCATTTTTTACCTTTGTATTTTTAATTGCTGTTAACATATTTGTACTTGGTGCAAAAGATACATTCCAATTAGTATTTGATGAAAAATTGCTAGGTGAAAGAATTTCAAATACATTAGTATCATAATTTAATTTTGCACACAAAGCATCAATTCCATTACCAGCATTAACATTTGTTAAATTTACATTTACAGTAATTACTTCTCCTTCTTTTATATTAGTTGAATTACTTGTTAATGCCATAGAAACTGAATATTCGTAATTTGCTAAAGATGATGTACTTGCTCCTAATAACATTATAATAATAAATAATATTGTAATTAAAAACTTTGCATAAACTTTTACTTTCATATATTCTCCTTTCATAAAATAAATAAATTGGAAAGCTATTTTTATTATTTTTCTTTAAAAAAATTTTTTCTTTAGCTTTCCATAAATTATAGAAAAATTTTCCTTTTTTAACATAACGCATATACATAATATCATAATTTTAAAAATTTTGCAAGTACTTTTTGTTAAATTAATTAATAATTTATGTTAAGTTTTTAGATACGTGTTATTATATAATGATTTTTAAGAAAAAAAATAGCAGACTTTCCTTTAAATAAGGAAAGTTCGCTAAATTTTAAAACGTAAATAATTGGTATTTTTTATTGGTGTTATTTATCTCTATACATTTTTATTATATCTTTAAAACTTATTTTTTTACCATAATTTAATATTGCATTAGAATATATCTTTATTGCTACTTTAGCTATAACTAATATAGTAACTATTAAAATCATAATAGATATTACTACATCTTTTCCACTTGCCAATCCCATCATAATCCTAAATGGCATACAAAATGGTGAAGATATTGGAAATAGTGAAGCAAATATATTAAGCTCACTTGTTGGGTTCATCATTGTAAAATATGATAAATAAAATCCTACTATTGCAAGAATTGCTACTGGTCCATTTGCTGACTGTATATCTTCTGGTTTACTTACAGTTGAACCTGTTAAAGCATATAATAAAGCATAAGTAAAATATCCCAATATGAAATATATAATAGTAATAATACCTAAATATACTGTAATATTAGACATATCTAATACTGTATCTAATAATTCTGCTTCTAAAAATGCCTTTGCACTTATTAATGCTGTTCCTACTATCAATATCATTTGTAATAGTCCTACAATTCCAATTCCTAATGTTTTTCCTAATACTATTGTTTTGGGACTTGTTGATGTAACTAATGTTTCCATTATTTTTGATGTTTTTTCTGTAGTTATAGAACTAGATACTTGATAAGCACAGAAATATATAGCATAAAATAACACAATAGACATTAGCATTATAACAAATATATTTCCATTTACTTCTTCCTCGTTAGTTTGTTCTAAGCTAAATTCCAAATTAGGAGCAATTGTTTGTAATTGTTCTTCTGTTAAACCTAATTTACTAATTTGAATATTAGAATATAATGAGTTAATTGAATATACTATATTTTCAGGAACTTCTGTCATCATATTGGTGTTTTCTACTATGTATCTAATTTTTATATTATTTTCTTTCTTCTCTATCATTATGGCTTCAGCTATTTCTTCGTTTTCTATTTTTTGTTTTATTTCATCGAAGTCTGCCTTTTCTATTTCTACGTCATAGCCTAAATTTGCTTGTTTTAAAAGTTCTAAATTTCCTTCAAATACATTATCGTTATCTACAATCAGAAATTTATCTCCTGTATTTTCTCCTTTAAAAGATTTTATCATATTTGGTATATTAAATCCTATTACTATTAATACTAAAATAATCAATGTTGATATTATAAATGATTTCCTTTTTATCATATCTTTTATTGTAAATTTCATTACTGTTATTATATCTTTCATTCTATTCACCTACCTTTTCTATAAATATATCATTCAGAGTAGGTTTTTTAATTTCAAATTTATCTACTTTAATTCCTGTACTGATTAATTTATTTAAAAGTTGATGTGCTTTTTCTTCTTCACTTATTTTTATATTGTAATTATTGTTTGTTACATTTTCTATTTTTAAATCAAATTCTTTAATATAGTTATCTATATTTTGTTTTACATCAATTTCTACTCGATTTGCAGGATATGTTTCTTTTATTTGCTTTAAATTTCCCTGTAATACTGTTTCTCCCTTGTTTAATATTAGAATATCACTACAAAATTCTTCTATTGTTGCCATTTGATGTGCTGACATTATTACATATTTTCCGTTTTCTACTAAATCAATTATAATATTTTTTAAAATTTCTGTATTTACTGGATCTAATCCACTAAAAGGTTCATCTAACACTACTAATTCTGGGTTATGTATGATTGCAGTCATAAACTGTATTTTTTGTTGATTTCCTTTTGATAATTTTTCAGCTGGCATTTGTAAATATTCTTCTACCTTTAATTTTTTAGCCCATTTATTAATTGATTCCATTGCATCATTTTTGTTCATACCTTTGAGTTCTGCAAAATACAATAGTTGGTCTAATATTTTAATTTTAGGATAAACTCCTCTTTCTTCTGGTAAATATCCAAAATTTACATTTTTTCTATCTACCGCTTTTCCTTTCCAAGTAATTTCTCCATTATCTTTTTTAATAATTCCAAGTAACATTCTTATAGTTGTAGTTTTTCCTGCTCCATTTGTTCCTAACAATCCAAATACACCCGGTTTTTCTATATTAAATGAAATGTTATCTACTACTAATTTTCCTACAAATGTTTTTGACACATTTTTTAATATTAGACTCATTATATTCCTCCTTTTATAAATAATTTATTAAATACACTATATCAAAAAAATATATTATTGTAAATAAATAATTACTTTTTAATTTTTGGTATTTTTTAATATAGCAAAACACAAAATTTAAATAATTAAATTTGAATTATTATTTATTTTATATTTTTTAATAAATTAATTATATATTATTTTTTATTGGGTATAACTATTAATGATACATATTAATTTTTTAGTTTTATTTTTTTATTATAATATCAATATTTTTATCATAAATTTTAAATTATAACTTCATATTACCAATTGGTTTATTTTAAAAAACAGCCTTGATATACTTATGTTACATAGAATTATTAATATGGAGGTATGATATGAAATCTATGAAAAAAATCGATATTGATAAAGTACTTGGTGAAATCTTTAAGGAATATCGTGTAAAAAATAAACTTACTCAAGAAAAAATCGCGGAAAAACTTGGTATCTCTGTAAAATATATTTCTAGAATAGAAAATGGTACTGGTGGTGTAAAAGTAGAAACACTTGTAAATTATATGAATATACTTGGAATATCCCCAAATCTTATATTTAATAAGTTAATTGATAATGAAGATTTAAAACTTCAAATGGAATTGTCTAAAAAAGTATGTGACTTACCTGAAGAAAAAATTAAATTTATTATTTCAGTTATAGATTTAATACAAAATTTAGATGAAAAGTAATATTTTTTATAGGAATATATTAAATTGTTCTAGTTAAAAATTTATATAGAGAATTTCTGCATATTAAAATATACTAAAAAAATTATTTTAGTGTTTATGTAAAAAATAATAGAGCTGTAAAATATACTTTTTACAGCTCTATTATTTTTTACAAAATTATTTTATTCCTCCCAAAATGCTTTATAAGTTTCAAAAGCAGAATATATATCAAATTTGCTTGTAACTTCATAAGGAGCATGCATTGAAAGAACTGGAACTCCGCAGTCTATTACATCTGCACCTTTATTTGCTAAAATGTATGCAATTGTTCCTCCTCCTCCAATATCAACTTTTCCTAATTCTGCAATTTGATATTTTATATTATTTTTTTCTAAAATATTTCTTACCCATGCTACATATTCAGCATTTGCATCAGATGCTCCAGATTTACCTCTTGAACCAGTATATTTATTAAGGCTTATACCTTTTCCCAAAAATCCTGCATTTAATTTATCTGATACAGATGAATATATTGGGTCATATCCTGCATCAACATCTGAAGATAGCATTTTTGAAAAGCAGAATACTTTATCTAATAAATTTGGCTTATTTATTTCTAGTTTATTTAATATTTCTGATATAAAGAAATCAAACATGTGAGATTCCATTCCTGTATTTCCCATACTACCTATTTCTTCTTTATCTGATAGAATACAAATTGCAGTATTTTTTACATTATTTAGTGTCATCATAGCTACAAGTGAGCTATATGCACACACTTTATCATCTTGTCCATAAGCTGCTACTAATCCTAAGTCAAATCCTAAACTCCTTGCTTTAAATGCTGGTATTATCTCTAACTCTGAACTTTGTAAGTCTGCTTCTACTATTCCATATTTTTGATTTAATATATTCAAAATATTAACTTTAACTTTTTCTTTAATTTTTTCATCATTATATGGTATACTTCCAATTAAAAGATTTAAATCTTCTCCTTCTATTCCATTTTTTAATTTCTTTTCCATTTGTTCTTGAGCTAAATGTGGTAATAAATCCGTTATTGTAAATATTGGATCATTTTCATCTTCTCCTATATTTACTGTTACTTTTTCTCCGTTAGGTTTTACTATTACTCCATGTATACTAAGTGGAATCGTTGTCCATTGATATTTTTTTATTCCTCCATAATAATGAGTCTTAAAATATGCTAATCCTGTATCTTCATAAAGTGGATTTGGTTTTAAATCTAATCTTGGTGAATCTACATGTGAACCTATTATATGAAGTCCTTTTTCAATACTTTCTGTACCAATAATTCCTAAATACATACTTTTCTCTCTATTTATGAAATAAATTTTGTCGCCTGGATTTAACCTTTCAAATTCTGCTATATCTTTATATCCATTCTCTCTTGCCATTTTTATAGCTTCTACTATAAATTCTCTTTCTGTTTTTGCTTTATTTAAAAAGTTCATATAATCTTTTGTAAATTTAAAAATAGTTTCTTTTTTACTATCATCAATAGTTTCCCAACCATTTTCCTTTTTATTTAATAATGTTTTTTCTAAATTTTCTTCCATGATATCCTCCTTTGTTTTATTTTTTTTAGTATATCACTTTATTTTTTATTTTTCCACTTTTTTTTGTATTTATTAATTTTTTTAGTAAATAATAATTTTAGTTAATATATTTATTAAATTATATAGGAGGATTGTATGAATTCTTTATGGTTAAGTGAAAATATAAATTTAAAACATTTTGAAACTTTAAATGATAATATTTCTTGTGACGTTTGTATTATTGGAGCTGGTATATTTGGAATTACTTGCGCATACTACCTTTCTAAAGCTGGATTAAAAGTAATTGTTATAGATAAAAGTGGTATTTCCAGAAAAACTACTGGTCATACTACTGCAAAAATAACATCTCAACATGGATTATTTTATACTTATTTAATAGAAACTTATGGTGAACAATACGCTAAAGATTATTTATTTGCAAATCAAGAAGCTATTGATAATATAAAAAATATTATTGATGTAGAAGGTATAAAATGTGATTTTGAATATCAATCTAATTTTGTTTATACTACAAATAAATCTGAAGTAAGCAAAATTAAAAAAGAAGTTGATTGTGTAAATGCAATTGGTTTTCCTGCAAATTTCGTAACAAAAACTGGATTACCTTTTAATATAGAAGGTGCTATTCAATTTAAAAATCAAGCACAATTTAATCCCATAAAATATATAAATAGTTTATGTGATAGTATTATAGCTAATAACGGTAATATTTACACTAACACAACTGTTTATGATGTAAAAAATGAAAATAATTCTTTTTCTACTTTAACTACTGGAGGCACTATACAATCAAAATATGTAATACTTGCCTCTCACTATCCTTTTATTAATTTTCCTGGTATGTATTTTATTAAGATGTATCAATCTTCATCATATATTATTGGAGTTGATACAAAAAAAACTTTGTTTAATGGTATGTATATAACCGCTTCATCTCCAACTTACTCGTTTAGAACTGCATATTATAATGGTAAAAAAATTCTTCTATTAGGAGGGAGTGACCATAAAACTGGTACACCTATTACTTATGAAGAAAGTTATTATAATTTGGAATATTATGCAAAACAATTATATCCTAACTGTGAAATTTTATTTAGATGGGACACTCGTGATTGTATTACTTTAGATAAAATTCCATATATTGGTTTATTTTCTAAAACAATTGATAATCTATATTTAGGAACAGGATTTAATAAATGGGGAATGACTTCTTCTAATGTAGCAGCCAATATTATTTGTGATGATATTTTGCAAAAGAAAAATAAATATGCTTATGTTTTTGATTCAACAAGAGTTAATCCTATAAAAAATAGGACTGAAGTTAAAAATATGCTAACAGAATCTATAAATTCTATTGCAATAAAAAAATTTAAAGACTCAAATATTTCTTTTGATAATATACCTAATAATTCGGGTGGAATTATTGATATTAATAACCAAAAAGTTGGTATTTACAAAGATACATCTGGTAATATTTTTGCTGTAAAGCCTGTTTGTACTCACTTAGGTTGTTTACTTTCTTGGAATGATGCTGATAAAACTTGGGATTGTCCTTGTCATGGTTCTAGATTTGACTATATGGGAAAAAATCTTTATGATCCTGCATTTAAGGATTTAGAAATATTTAATATAAATTTTTAATTATTTTTTCCTTTTTTATTGACTTATTTTAACGTTTTTGCTACAA
>CANQTJ010000072.1 GCA_947626705.1 uncultured Clostridia bacterium
ACATTAGAAGGACAAGTTACAAGACCAACTTTAGATAGAGTTAAAGAATCATTATTTAATATAATACAAAATGAAATAAATAATAAAATATTTTTGGACCTATTTTCAGGAAGTGGAGCAATTGGACTAGAAGCGGCGAGTAGAGGTTGCAAAAAATCAATTTTATGTGATAAATCAAAAGATGCAATAAAAGTAATACAAAAGAATATTGAAAAAACTCATTTAGAAAATAAAGTAGAACTGTATAATTTAGATTATGAGAAAACACTAAAAACAAAAATTAAAAATAAAGTAGATATTGTATATATAGACCCACCATATAATTCAGATTTTGCAATCAAAGCAATTAATATAATTATAAACCAAAAAATAGTTGATGAAAATTCTATAATAATAATTGAAACAGATAATGAAGATAAAATATTAAAAGAGTTAGAAAATATAAAAATTGAAATAACAGATAGAAGAAAATATGGCAGAGCAACACTAATATTTTTAAAATATAAAATGTAGACAAAAAACTTTAAAAATAAGTTTTTCTTAAAATTAGAAAGGGGTAAAACCATGGAAATATTTGAACTACTAGAATCTCTAGAAGATATAATTGAAAGGAGTAAAAACTTACCATTTTCAAGTAAAGGAATAGTTGACAAAGACGAAATGCTAGATTTAATAAAAGAAGTTAGATTAAAACTTCCAGATGAATTAAAACAAGCAAAATGGGTAAAAGAAGAAAGACAACGTATATTAGTAGAAGCACAAAAAGAAGCTGATGGAATTGTTAAAGAAGCGGAAAACAGAATAATTTCAATGATAGATGAACACGAGATTACTAGAAAAGCTTATGAACAAAAGAAAGAGATAATAGAAACTGCAAACGAAAGAGCAAGAGAAATTTCAAATGGAACTAAAGAGTATGCAGATGAATTATTAGAACGTACAGAAGATGTTTTAAATCAAACATTAGAAAATTTAGAAAATAATATATCAGAAACATTAAAAGCAATGGAAGTATCTTTGGAAGATACAATTAAAACAATACAAAATAGCAGAAGAGAATTAAACTAAAATATAATAATGAAAATAGGAGGGATAAGGAGGAGGTTCTGTTCTCTCTTTTATTTACATTATGGAATTAAATTTCCTATAATGTAATAGTTAGAATGATTTATTATAGTTATTATTTCATTATAGAAAGGACGTGTAGAAATTGGCAAAAAGAAAAAGTACAAAAAGAAAAACAAGTAGAAAAAAATCATCTAATATAGATTTAACAGTAGTTGGATTAATAATATTAAGTATATTATTATGTGTATTAATTTATGGAAATTCAGGAGTAATAGGGGTAAAATTAAACGAAATTCTAGGTGGAATGATGGGAATAATAAAATATGTTTTACCAATAGGAATATTTGCAGTAAGCATAAAAATTGCTTGTGCTGATAATGAATATATAACCTCAAAATTGATACAATATGCTATATTACTAATTAGTTTTTCTGTATTAATGAGTGTATGGCAAATTAATAATAAACAATTAACAATAATAGATAAAGATATGACAGAAATTGTAAAAGATGCATATAGATATGGAACTAATGGCAAAGGAGGAGGTGCATTAGGAGCAATACTTGCAACACCACTATCTAATTTATTAAGTCCTATAGGAGCAATAGTATTATGTATAGGGGTTGTAGTAATGCTTGCTGTATTTACTTTTGGAATAAATATATCAGAAATTATAAATAATATGGTAGAAAAAACGGAAGAAGATAGAGAGGAAAGATTAGAAAGAAAATTACAACAAAAAGAAGAACAATTAAAAATAAGACAGCAATTACTTGAAGAAAGAAAGAAACAAAAAATAGAGAGAGAACTAATGAAAGAAAACTCAAGACAAGAAGCACTAGCAGAAGATAGTGTTGGAGAACAGATAAAAATTAATTTTGGTGGTAGAATTATTGATGACGATGATAGTAAAAAAAGAAAAAAATATGACCATAAAGACGATGATTTAACACCATTAACAAAAGAAAATAAGAATATGCATAAAGCAGAAGAAATGCAACCAGATGTAATAGAAAATAATATATTTAAAAAAGATGAAGGGAATTTATTTAGACAAGAAGAAGAAAAAAAAGAAGATAAAACAAAAGAAGTATTACAACTAGAACACGCAATGATAGTAGAAGATGAAAATTATGAATATCCACCAATTGAATTATTGGGAAAGACAGAGAAAAAAGTTTTAAAAGGCGGAGCAAAAGCTTTAACAGACACAGCAACTAAACTACAAAAAACGCTATATAGTTTTGGAGTATCAGCAAAGGTAGAAAATGTATCTGTTGGACCAGCAATTACAAGATATGAACTAAAACCAGCAGAAGGAGTTAGAGTAAGCAAAATAGCAAATTTAGCAGATGATATAGCCTTAAATTTAGCAGCAGAAACAATAAGAATAGAAGCTCCTATTCCAGGAAAACAAGCAGTAGGAATAGAAGTACCAAATAAAGAAAAAGAATCAGTACATTTAAGAGAAGTACTAGAAAGTGACGAATTTTCAAATAATAAATCAAAATTAACTGTAGCATTAGGAAAAGATGTTGCAGGAAATATACAATTAGCGGATATAGCTAAAATGCCACACGTTTTAATTGCTGGTTCAACAGGTTCAGGAAAAAGTGTATGTATAAATACAATTATTACAAGTATTATATATAATGCAAAACCAAGTGAAGTAAAAATGGTAATGGTAGACCCAAAAGTTGTTGAATTATCTGTATATAATGGAATACCACATTTATTAATACCAGTAGTAACAGACCCTAAAAAGGCAGCAGGAGCTCTAGCGTGGGCAGTACAAGAAATGGATAATAGATACAATTTATTTGCAACTAAAGGAGTAAGAGATTTAAAAGGATATAATAAAGCAATAGAAAAAGAAGAAGGATTAGGAAAACTACCACAAATAGTTATAATAGTAGACGAATTGGCAGATTTAATGATGGTTGCAGCAAAAGATGTAGAAGAAGCAATATGTAGATTAGCGCAAAAAGCAAGAGCAGCAGGAATGCATTTAGTAATTGCAACACAAAGACCATCTGTTGATGTAATAACAGGTTTAATAAAAGCAAATGTGCCATCAAGAATAGCATTTGCAGTATCATCACAGGTTGACTCAAGAACAATTTTAGATTCAGTAGGAGCAGAAAAATTATTAGGAAAAGGAGATATGTTATTTTTCCCATCTGGATATCCAAAACCTGTTAGAGTACAAGGAGCTTTTGTATCAGATGACGAAGTAGAAAAAATAGTTGATTTTGTAAAACAGAATGGAACAGCAACTTATAGTGAAGATATTTTGGAATCAATAGAAAACAATAATAAGACAGATAAAGAATTAGCACAAGAACAAGCTGAAGATGATGATACAGACCCATTTTTAATGGAAGCAATAGATGCAGTAGTAGAACAAGGACAGGCATCAACATCATTTATTCAAAGAAGATTTAAAGTTGGATATGCAAGAGCTGGAAGAATTATAGACCAAATGGAAGAAAGGGGAATTATATCTGGATATCAAGGAAGTAAACCAAGAGAAGTATTAATAACAAAAGAAAGACTTGAAGAATTAAAAATGAGTACAAGTCCAGAAAAAGTAGAAGAAGCACAATAATGAAAGGAGAATAAAGTGAAACAAAAGAAAAAAAATTTTCTAGAGAAGATTGTAAAAAAAGACTATAATAATGAATTAGAAAATATATTAGAAGATAAAAATTATGACGAAAATGTAAAAAGTATTCTCCTAAGTATTTTATATAAAATAGAAGTTGCATACAAAGACTTACAAACTGTAAAAAAGGATATAGAAAATCAAGAGGAATACAAGGCAAATTTACTAGATATAATAAAAAATCAATGTAATCAAATAAAAATAGTAAGAATGAGTGATGAAAAACATAAGATTCCAGAAAATAAAACTTATATAATAGACAAAGAAAAAAAAGAAATTATATCATATCCAATAGAAAGAAAATTATTATATGCAATAAATAAAATAGCAAAAAGGGATAAAATTATAAAAGATGACTATTTTCTAGTAAATGAAACATTGTCAGATTTAATAAATGTAGGAAATAATATAAACGAAGTAGAGCCATTGAGAGATTTTAATGGATATTCGTGGACTGTAGTACCACAAGAAGTTGAAAGTATAGAACATAACTTGATATATCAAAATTTGAGAATAATAGTAGGATATGAATTTTTAGAAAAATGGATAAAAAATAATGAATATATAATAGATTATTATGACTTATTTATGGAAAAGTTAGAAAATAATTATGGAAAAGCAAATAAAAATAAAATAATAGATTTATTAGCTGAAATTTCTATATTATTAAGTCTAAAATTTAATAATGATAAAATTGATGAATTAAAAAAGATAAAAATAGATATAGAACAAGAATTAGAAAAAATGAAAGATAGACAGCAATATATAGAAAATATAACCAAAAAGAAATTAAAACTAGAAAAAAATATAAAAAAGATAGATTCTACAATAAATGATAAAAATTTATTAAAAAAAGAATATGAAAAAAGAAATAATAAATTACCATTAGATAAAAAAATTTTTAGTATGAGAATACTATCAAAAATAATGAATGAAGAAAGAGAAGAAGATATAAAAGAATTAGAAAAGTTAAATAAAATTATAAATCCACAAAATTTTATAAAATATAAGAAAGAATTAGAAGAAAAATATAAATATTTAAAGATAGTAGATATAGAAGATAGACAAAGCAAATTAGAAACTTTAAATATAGAATTTCAAAAATTATTTTTGGACATATTAAAAATAGATGTTAACAAATCAGAAACGAAACAAGAAATTGAAAAAATCATATATAATTTTAGATATTACTTATTATTACCATATAATTATGAAAAATCAATAAAAGATGTAGATAAACTACAAAGAAAAATAATAGAAGTAACAAATATGATAATAGATAAAGCAATAGATTTAAAAGTTATAGAAAAAATATCAGATGATAAAAAAACAAATTATGAAATATTAAAAAATATGTTTAATGTAAGAATAATAAAATTAGAAGATGCATACTTAAAAATAATAAAAGAAGATGATAAATATTTTGTACAGATTTTTGATGAAAATATATTTGAAGAAAAAGTAGAAATATCAAAACCAAAAGATTTAGATATTAAGCCAGAAAAGAAAATTTCTATATGGTGCTAATTTAACTTTTGGATGTGAGGAGGAAATTTATGAATATTACATTTTTAGGAGCAACTAAAACAGTTACAGGGTCAAATTTTTTAGTAGAAGCGGCAGGAAAAAAATTTTTAGTAGATTGTGGAATGTGGCAAGGAAGAAAAGAACTAGAAGAAGAAAATTTTCAAGAATTTGAGTTTAATCCATTAGAAATAGATTTTGTATTATTAACACATGCACATATAGACCACTCTGGAAGAATACCTAAGTTATATAAAGAAGGTTATAGAAATAAAATATATGCTCATAAGGCAACATGTGATTTGTGTGCATTAATGTTACCAGATAGTGGACATATTCAAGAAATGGAAAATGAGTGGAAAAATAGAAAAAGAATGAGAAAAGGATTAGAACCAAGAGAACCACTATATACAGCAGAAGAAGCAGCTAGATGTCTTGAAATATTTGAACCAGTTAAATATGATGAGATAATAGAAATAACACCAGAAATTCATGTAAGATATAATGATGGTGGACACATGTTAGGCTCAAGCATTATTGAATTATGGGTAATTGAAAATGGAAAGCAAACTAAAGCAGTATTTACAGGAGATTTAGGAAATAATGATATACCATTATTAAGTGAGCCAACAATGATTGAAGATACAGATTATTTAATAATGGAATCAACTTATGGAAGTAGAAAACATCAAAAAAATGAAGAAAAAGCTCAAATGTTTCTAGATATAGTTTCTGAAACATTAGATAAAAAAGGAACAGTTATAATACCATCATTTGCAGTAGGAAGAACTCAAGAAATACTATATGAGTTGAATAAAATTAAAGAAACAACTAATGATGAAAAATTTTTAAAAGAATATGAAACATTAATGAAATCACCAGTATATGTAGATAGTCCACTTGCAATATCGGCTACAGAAGTATTTAAAGAAAATATGGATTTATTTGATGAAGAAACACAAGAAGAAATGAAAAAGGGAGATAACCCACTTGAATTTCCAGGATTGAAGTTTACTGTAACAGCAGATGAATCTAAAGCTTTAAATGAAAGCACAGAACCATGTATAATAATATCAGCAAGTGGAATGTGTGAAGTAGGAAGAATAAAACATCATTTAAAACACAATTTATGGAACCCAAACTCAACAATTTTATTTGTAGGATATCAAGCACCAGGAACTTTAGGATATAGCATCGTAAATGGAGCAGAAAAAGTAAAAATATTTGGAGAAGAAATAGCAATAAATGCAAGAATAGAATATTTAGAGGGATATTCAGGTCATGCTGATCAAGATGGGCTAATGAATTTTATATATTCATTTTTAAAAAAGCCAAAGCAAATATTTTTAGTACATGGTGAAGAAGAATCACAGAAAATTTTAAAAGAAAAAATAGAAAATGATACTAATATTCCTGTTATAATAGCTGAATTTGGAGAAAATTATGAATTAAATAATGAAGAAGTAAAACTAAAATCTAAAATAGAAAAGAAAATACCTGTAAACAATAGAACAGAAGTATTAAATAGACTAGAAAAATTAAAAGATGAATTATTAGATATGGAAACATTTGTAAAAGAAGATATGAATAATAAAGATTTAAGAGATGAAGATATATTTAGAATAAACGAAAAAATCAAAGATTTAGAAAAACAAATCTTAAATGTAATTGAAGGATAAACTATAACAATAATTTAAAGATAAAGTTAGAATAATTTATGAAAGGAATTAATATAAAAAATGCAAAATAAATACTTAAATGAAGCAATAATAGGTAATAAAAAAATGATAGCAACTCTAACAAAAAAAGGGGAGATACAAAGAATATATTTTCCTAGTAAAGATAATAGGCAATATATAGATTTTTTTCATACAGGAGTAAAAATCAATGAATCTGATTTAATATATTTACATGATGATATAAATAATGTATATAAACAATATTATGATACAGATACCAATATACTAAATACAGAAATAACAAATACATATTTTAATTTAAAAATACTTCAAACAGATTATTTTTTAATAAAAGAAAATGTACTTTCTAAAAAATATATATTTATAAATGAAAGCTCAATAGATTTAAATTTATCATTTTTTATACATTCTCAATTATTATCAGATACAAATAATTATGTTAGTGGCAAAATTGTTGATACAGGAATGATACAATATGCACATGATTTTACATTTTCAACATTTTCAAAAGATAAAAAAATAATTAAACATCAAATAAATGGAAGTAGTGAAAATATAAAAAGAACAGAAATATATGATAAAGATTATATAGGAATGTCAAAAGATACTTCAATAGCTTATGAAATAGGATTAATAAAACCTGGCGAAAAGAAAGAAATACAAATTGCAATTTATATTGATGAAAATAAAAATATATCAGAAATTGAAAATGAAATAGAAAGAATAAAAAAGATAGATTTCGAAAAAGAATATATAAACACAAAAACATATTGGAGAAAATATGTTAAAGATCATAATGGACTAAAGTTAAAAGAAGCAAATAATAGTTATGAAGAAAGAATTGCAGAAATATATAAAAGAAGTATATTATTATTTCCATTATTAACTAATCCAGAAACAGGAGCTATAATAGCATCTCCAGAAGTTGATGAATATTTTACAAAATGTGGTAGATATGCATATTGTTGGCCTAGAGATGCTGTTTTTATTACTAAAGCAATGGACATATTAAAAATGGAAAAAGAAGTAGAAAAATTTTATAAAGTATTTTGCAAAAAAGTTCAAAGTAAAAATGGAATGTTTGAACAAAGATTTTATACAGATGGAAAATTAGCTCCATGTTGGGGATATCAAGTAGATGAAACTGCCAGTGTAGTTTATGGAGTTTATGAGCATTATAAATATTCTAAATCAGAAAAATTTTTAAAAGATAATTTACAAATGTGTGAAAGAGCAATAGATTTTTTAATAAGATACGTAAAAGATATTTTTGAAGAAACTAATAAATATCATGTAAGTTATGATTTATGGGAAATGTGCGAAGGAATACAT